>DASSBY010000216.1:0-19913 GCA_035698285.1 Fimbriimonadales bacterium
AAACCGCCAAGGTTCTTTCCAGCCCGGCTCGAATCAAGGAGGAAGCCGGCGGGATCATCTCGATTGGGAGGGCCGCAGGGCAGGCCGTGGACTATGGTGTTTCGTATTTCATAACTTTGGCGGCGCTCATCAGCGTCTCGCTGGGTTTGATGAACCTACTGCCGATTCCGCTGATGGACGGTGGGCAGCTCATGGTGGTTTTGGTCGAGGCTTTGCGCGGCGGCCGGCGGCTGTCGCTGAGGACTCAGGAAGTGATCGGCATTGTCGGGATCGTGATTATCGGGATCCTGTTCGTAGGCGTGACGTATCTCGATATCGGCCGGCTTATTGCCAACTAAAGGATTTCGCGCAGGGCGGAGGCGTGCTCAGTAGGCACGAGGGCTACGACAAGGTCGCCAGGGCCGAGGACCGTTTCGCCGTCTGCGAGGTAGCCTTCCTCGCCGCGTAGGACCCAAACGATGTTGCTTTTCGGTGGGAGGGACAGATCGCGGACCTTGTGACCGGCGGACGGCGACCGCGACGTTAGGGTGGCCTCGACCACTTCGATGTTGCCGCGGCGAAGGGCGGCCAAGGGAACGACGGTGCCGAGCGATATCTCTTGCTCGATAAGGTTGTACAAGATGTTTGTCGCGCTCACGACGGATGAGACGCCGAGTTCCGTAAAGAGCGGAACGTGGCGCGGATCATTCACTCTAGCGACGGTTCTTTCGACGCCCCAGGTCATCGCGGCCATTTGGCACACGATAAGGTTGTCTTCGTCTTCGCCGGTTACCGCGGCCACGACGTCGGCCCTTTCAAAACCTGTCTGCCGCTGGACTTCCGCTTCGCATCCGTCGCCAATCACGGAGGCTTCTCCGAAGAGCGCTTGAAGCCGCTGCGTTTGCTTGGGGTCTTTTTCCAGGAGCAGGACCTCGTGGTCGTCGTCGATTAGGCGGCGACTGAGGTATGTTCCCACATTACCGCCGCCGACGACGATTACATACATCTTAGGCGTTCACCTCAGTTTGGCTATTGAAGGAGTCGACGGATTCGAAGGGTTCCTCCAGCAGCCAGTTGCGCATCATGCCGGCAGTTAGAAGGTTCGGCGTTATGCACATGACTCCGATCTTGGTGTACTCGCGGGCCCTAAAGGGATCGTTAACCTTGGCGCACACTTTTCTCACTTTGTAGTGCGTTTGAGCCATTTGCGCGGCCATGAGGTTTGTGTTGTCACCGCGGGTGGTCGTGATAAACGCGTCGGCGTCCTTGATGCCCGCCTTTTCCAATACGTCGTCATTGAGGCCATTGCCGATGACGGTCTTGCACCCGTGATCTTGGCCCAGGCGCGAAAGGGCGCTGGGGTCTTGTTCGATCATCGTTACCTCATGCCCCCGCTTTGCCATTGTCCTAGCGAGCGCCGCACCCGTTCGTCCGCAGCCGAAGATCAAGAGTTTCATCGCGGGATGCAGTGTACCTACGGAAGCGGCTTTCCGAGTTGGAAAGCGACGGCTTGGGCGGATAAAGGGCCTTGGGGGAGATCGAGATAAAAGCGGCCCACCGCGCGGCCCGCCCACTGGCCGATCCGGGCTACGTGGACGTTCCACCCAAAGCCGGCAAGCATTTTTGTCACTCGAAAGGGCATGCCGCGGCCGAGGGGCGTTTCGACTTCGAGAACTCCCAAATCGCCTTCGAAATATCGGTACGAGAACATCTCTTGAGGTTGGGCCGGGTCCTTGCCGTGTACGGCAAGGAGTTCGTCGAGCTTCTTCGTATCCTCGAGGCAAGTTTGCATTTGCTCGGCGAGGAGGCTGGACAGTCCCGCAGGCAGCGGCGCGCCCCGAAACGATGTGGCGCAGACATCTAGCGCGATTGGAGGCTCCTTCGTCGTAGACGCGGCGCGGAGGCCATGCAAGGAGGCGTCGAAGGCATAGATGACGCCGAGAATCCTGCTTAGCAAGCCAGGTTCGGGCAAATCGAGTCGGCATACCGTGATAGCGGTCGTGCCCATGTCCGGCTGGTTGTGAAACTCCACCACTGTTTCGCCGCCGAGCGCCCTGGCGAGATAGTGCGAGTGCAAGGGAAACGATTCCTTTGGCGTTGCCAGCAGGTAGTGGGTTGGCATGGTTTCAAGAAGCTTTTCGGCATTGGGATCGACCGCGACGCTTTGAACTTTACGGAGGGCGGCGCTACGATAGACCGCTGCGTCCGAAGGTACGGCTTCGAGGCCGATAGCGGCTCGTGTCTGGCGGTAAATGTCCCTGAGCGACGACGCCATCTGAGGCGTCCATGCATCTCCAACGGCCCCAATATCGGCTATGGTTAGCAGGTAGAGCATCGAGAGGCGGTCCTGACGGCCGCAGATTCTCGCAAGCTCCAGCGAAGCTGCCGGGTGCCCGAGATCGTGGGTGCGGGCGATTTTCGCCATCGTGAGATGTTCTCGCACGAGCCATACGACGGCGGCGGTCTCGGATTCGCCGAGTTTCAGCCGTTCGCAGACTTTAGCTGCGATTTCTGCGCCGACCTCGCTATGGGGTCGATTCGGTTCGATTTTGCCCAGGTCGTGCAGGAGCGCGGATAAATACAAAATTCGCGGATCGACGACGTCGGCAAATGCTGCGTCGTATTCGTGGGACCCGCGCATTCGGTCGAGCTCCGCGACGAGGCGGATGCTGTGCTCGCCCACGGAATACTCGTGCATCGTGTCCCTCGGCAGCAAGCGCAAAACGTCTCCGAGTTCCGGCAGCGCCGCGCCGAGTACTCCGGCCTTATCCAAAGCGCGAACAGCGCGCTCGCCGCCGGTTAGGCAAGCGGTGATCATTGGCGCGTCGCCGATTCCTCCAGCGGGCGCGCAAGGGCCGATTTCAATGCCGAGTTCCGATGCCCTGGAAACGGCGACGGCGGCGTCCGCCAGGGTCGCGTCCGTCGGAACAAGGCAAATGCCGTTCTCCGCGCGAACGGGCCCGCTCAAGGGAAACGACGCTCTGCGTGCCTTGGCTCCGACGGCCTCCCAATCCGCAGCGATAGCTTCGCCCGCCTCCATGGCCATCGCGTGCAAGGCAGGGCTGTCGACGCCGAACGCCTCCGCGACAGCGGCGCTTCTCGTTCGCAGCAGGCGGTCCTCCTTGCGGCCGGTTATCGAGTGCAGGGCATTTCTGAGAGTTAGCAGAAACTCGTGAGATTCGCGCGCGCTGTGTGCCGGCTCCAAGTCCAAGACCCGCTCGAACCATCGCGCCGCTTGAAACTCGCGCAGTCCACCGGCACCCTCCATGACGTGAAATTCGACGACGCGCGGCGTATCGTGCCACTTCGCACGGCGGGCGCGACGCTCTTCGAATTTGCTAATCAAGAATTCAGCGATCGGGAAGCTCGACCGGTAGATTTCCAAGAATTGATCGAGCGCACGCCTCTCGCCTGCGACGAATCGGGCATCGAGCAGACCGGTTCGCGTTTTGTGGTCCAACGCCGGCGCGTCGGACGGCAGGCGGTAGGCGTAGGCGACGGGCCAATCGAGCGCCTCACATGCGGCCAAGGTTTCCTTGAACAGCGCGCGCACGATCTCCTCGTTCGACGGATCGTGCTGATCGAGAGGAATAAATGTGATGTCAAGATCACTTCCTGAGGCCAGCTCTTCACGGCCATAGCCGCCCACCGCGACGATAGCTACGGAAGCGCCGGGGACGGCTTTTTCGAAGACATGCGCCAGCACTTTGTCGGCCACATCGGTGAGCCTGTGGCACCAGTCAGAGCCGCCGAGCGATTCGCGTAGTTCGCCAAGAATCTGGGACTTATGAGCGGCGGCGTCGAGAACCTTCACGATTGCTGAACCCTAAATGCGACCGTTTCGTTTTGGATCCATCTCTCTACAAAGGCGCGGTTTTGCGCATCGCGATAGATCGCCAGCGGAGCGGAGATCACGACGAGACCGAGGCCGAGCAGCGCGCCGGTCAGGCCAACGCGGCGGACGGACTCGCCGATAGTCGCAAGCAGCGGCCTTTCTTTGATGCGCGCCGATAGGGCCGCGACAGGAATGATGAAGCTTACGACGATGCAGGCAATCAAGAAGTAGGCTTTCGGCTCGATCCCTCCCTGGAAGAACATCCTTGCCGGCGAGGACCTGAAAACGAGCCATGCGACGAAGAATCCCAGCGCTAGAATGGCCGCGAGGCGGATGGCAAGTTTATCGAGTGGGTTCCATTCCGCGCCGGTATCTTTGGCGACTTCGACGGGAACGCTAAGGACGACTCCGAGCGCCAGCACCCAACCTCCGAGCATGTAAAGCGAGGTCTGCCAAACGACCAGGGCCGCGCCGATGATGCAGACGATGTAGATTAGTCTGCGGTCCGGGTTGATGACGCCCTGGAGCGTTGTGACGAGGATTGTGCCGAGGCAGGCGACCACCCCCATGACGAGCGAAGCGAATAAAAGGGCGGAAGGAAGGGCCGCGGTTAGCAATGTCTCCACGCGCAGTCGGGCGCGCGCAGACCCTGCGTAGGCTTCGCTTTCCTGGGTGTATGCGTTCCAGCTTTCGACCGCCTGGAGGGATTGCCGCGCAACACGGGAAGCTTCGGAGTTCGTGAGCGCGCCCACCTTACCGGGAAAGGCGCTTCGAACCTCCTGCATCTGCCTCCTTTCCATGGAGTCGAGAGGAGTGCGGGTGCCGAACACGGCGAGGTTGGCCATGTTCGCGGCGCGATTTCCCGCGTCGAACGAGCGCGTTCCGTCCAGAATCTCCCGAGCATTTACGAGCGTGCGGTAGCGGTCGAGGACGGATTGGCCCTTGAGGTTCATGAACTGGTCCGTGATGAGCTTTACCGGATCGTGGCCGGCGTAGGAAAGCGCGAGAATTCCCTGCCAGGCAAGCTTGCCTCTTTCGGCGGCGGCGAAATCGTTCCAGGCGTTCGCCAACAGTTGGCGCTCTCCTGCGTCCCATCCGATCTTGTTCGTAGCGTCTTGCCAGAAAGTTGCCGAAGCACCGTCATCTCGGGCTATTCGGGCGACTGCGGCACCGTATTGCGGCCAATATGCGTTGTCCGGCTCCTTGGCCGACGCGGCCTGGGCAAACCGGATGGATACGGCGAGATCGGCCTTTGCCGGCACGATGGCCGGATTGTTCAATCGCCGCGCGATGCGATATGCGGTTAGGAACAGTTCTTCGCGGCTCATTTGGTTCGCATCCGTCGGAGGGAAAAGTTCGAGCGGCTCCGTGGCCAGCGGGTTGGCTCGGACGGCTCGCTCGATTCCGCTTTTCCGGAACGAATACAGCATGATTTGCCGCGAGACGGGATGGAGCAGCAGGGTTAGGACGCCGCCGAGTATGAAGCCGACGAACAGCTTTTGGCTGAACGTCATCGGCCGGGGTTAGACGTCGAAAGGCTCAGGATCCGGGGCGGCCTGGCTCGGGGTGTCGAAGAGCTTGAACGTGCCTGGCATGACCGAGTCGGGCAGTCCGCGCAGTTCATGCCGCTTTGCTTCGCCGGTGGGCGAGGCCAGCTGGTTTGCCGAATCCGTCACGAGTTGGAGCGCTGCGGCGACCGCGAAAGCCGCGGTAACTGCGCCGAGGGCGACGGGCCTCCAAGTGGCCGAGCGCCTGCGAAGACGGTCGTTATGGACGGCCTTTACGGTAGCTTCCGTGAAGCCTGGCCGGCCCTCGTATTCGCGCTTGGCGAGGCGCAGGATTCGACTCAATCGCTCCTCATCACCTTCCCACTGCCGGCAAGCCGGACAATTCGCGATGTGAGTGGCGAGAAATTTGGTCGAGCGTTCGCCGAGGGATTCCCAACTTCTGCGGTCCCTTAGCTTTTTATATCGTCGGCAAGAATTACGCAAAAACATTAAAGTCAGTCCTGTTCGTTCGCAGCAAGCCATAAGGCTCGAAATCTTTCGCGCGCGCTGTGCAGACGCGAGCGAACCGTGCCCACGGGTACGTCCATCACCCGCGCTACTTCTTCATAGCTCAACTGCTCCATTTCCCTTAAGACGAGCGTAGTGCGCAAATCCGCAGGAAGACGGGCCAAAAGTCTCTCCACGAGTACGCGATTCTCGATCGAGCCATGCTGAGCGGGGCTCGACGGTTCGAGCGGCGAGGGTTCGGCGCGCTTCAATCGGAGCCTATCCACGCATAGGCGGACGCAAATTCTGTAGATGAAGGAGGCGAAAGCCCGGTCGTCCCGGAGCCTGTGCAGTTCACGGAAGGCTTTGAGGAAGGCTTCTTGGGCGACGTCTTCGGCCTCCATGGCGTCGCGCAAGATGTTGCAGGCGGTTCTGATAAGGCGGATGCGGTGCCGTTCGACGACATCTCTCAAGGCGTCGTCGTCCCCTTGGCGCACTCGGCGAATAAGCTTCGCTTCTTCCAGCCGCGCGTCGGAATATGTTCCCGAAGGGGCTTCGACATGACCTGCTTGCACGTACTTGTTAGCTGATAGTTCCATTGCGGCCTGCTTCGTTGCAACTGTCGTCATCTTTCAGACGGGGCTTTGGACTCAATATGTTTCCTTAACTTTACAATTCTACCACGGCCGTGGTAGGCCTGCCGCAAGGTTCCGGATGGGTATAGTTCCTTGCGGACAATGAGCGCGCTTCTGGCCAAAGACCTTATCCGAGACATTCCCGATTTCCCGAAGGAGGGGATCATTTTTAAGGATATCACGCCGGTTCTCGCGGACCCTGCCGCGTTCCGGGAGGTGGCCGAGAAGATGACCTTGGCGGCGGAGAGAATGAAGCCGACTGTGGTGGTTGGCATCGAGTCGCGTGGATTCATCTTCGGGGCGCCCGTGGCCTTGAGGCTGGCCCTCCCGTTTGCCCTCGTTCGCAAGATGGGCAAGCTGCCCTACCAGACCGTTGCCGAGGAGTATGCGCTTGAATATGGAACCAACACGGTCGAGATCCACGAGGACGCGGTGGGGCCGGGCGACCGGGTTCTTGTGGTCGATGACTTGTTGGCGACTGGCGGAACGGCCATGGCTACAGCTCGGCTAGTCGAGAAATGCGGCGCGAGCGTTGCCGGATTCCTGTTCTTGGTGGAGCTCGCGTTCCTTCCGGGGCGGCATGCGCTCCGAGGCTACGAGATCGAAGCTCTTATCGACTACTGATCTTTTGGCTCGGGCTCGGGCGCCTTCTTGCGCGCCAGATACGTGCCGACCACCAGGATCATGCCCATTCCGATCCAAAAAACCCACTGGTTCATGTGATGGAACGCGGGGCCCATACCCGTGGCTCCGTGAAAAGATTCGAGTGACATGAAGGCGAGTTTCACGGCGACCCACGCCACCAGAACGTAGGCCATGTGCTCGAGCCCCGGCATCTTGTCGAGAAGCCGGACAAGGAGAAACGCGGCGAAGCGCAGCAAGACGACGCCGCTAATTCCGCCGATCCAAATAATCCAGATGTCGGTGCTGAGGCTAACCGCCACAAGGATGCTGTCCACTGCGAAAATAAGGTCGGTGAACTCGACGATGGCGACGGTTTTCCAAAACCCCGGACGCTTTCTGGGCTCGCGCTTTTCATCGGACGACTTGCGCGCGGCCCAAAAATGCTTGGTGGGAAGGTAAAGAAGGTAGATCGCGCCAAGCATCTGCAGATACCAAAACTCGATGAGATGCTTAGCGAGGAAAATTGCAGCGAACCGAAAGGTGAACGATCCGAAAAGGCCGACGAGAAGGGCCTTGCGCCGCTCTTTCTCGGGTAAATGCTTGACGAGGAGGGCGATGACGAGGGCGTTGTCGGCCGAAAGAAGCCCCTCGAGGAGGATAAGAATCCCAATGGTGCCTATTGCCCCAAGAATCGTGACGTCGGCAATCGGCATGCTTCCCTTCGATTGTGCCATATCCGCCGTCTCAGCCGGTTATGGCTGCTTCGCCGGAGATGTACAGTCGCTGCCAAAGCGGTCGGCTTTCTCTTGCGTCTCCCACCCATCTTCTTAGCGCAGGCGAGTAACGTTTGTCATCACCGCACCGTCTATAAAATAGGCGACGGTCAAAAAGCCGTTCGTCAAAGGAGCAAGGCAGTGTTCAAAAACATTAGCCCGTTTGCATTCATTCCCGTTTTTCTCGCCTCGTGCCTCATTTTGGCGCCTTCGCGCGCAGGTGCCGCGACCCACGCGGACTGTACGTGGGAAATCGAGTATCACTCTTGGTACGACGGAGGGTCTAGCAGCGGTCTCGATTTCAATGTCGACGTCGTGGGCGGAGTTCCCACGGGGACTCTCAGTTTTGGACAGACCTGGTACGGCTATAAAGGAGAGCAATACGGCAATGGTTTTGTGTCCGAGCGCATAATCAAAGTCGTCTTTAACCGATCCGCCGACAGCGCGTTGATCCTCGCCTACGGCGAACATTCGGAACCAAACGGCAAGTTTCAAGGTTACCGGTGGCACGGCTTCGCACTTGTCGACGCTCGGCAGACAGGCGTCGGCTGCTACTGGACGCCACGGAGCAAGAGCGCGATCTTGTTCCCCATCCTCGAGATCTTATGTTCCGGACCGCTCAACGGCTCGGGTGGCACCGACGAGGAAGGCTGGTCGTCGACCGGCGTCCTCAACGTTTCCTAACGATAAGAAGTCAGGGTTGGCCAGCTTTGGATTTGATTCGAGGCGGCCACCTCCGGGCGGCTATGGCGTCAAAGGCCAAAGCCGAACAGAGGATCCCTCATCCCCAACGGCGAGAGTGTGGCCGCCAGGGGAAAAAGTGAGAGCGAAAACCCAAAAAGCGATGCCCCTTTTCGCAATAGGAGTGTCCCTTTTCGCAACAGGGATGTCACCGGCCGGAATAGGGAGCAGCGTAACGTCGCTTTTGCGATCCCCTGCGTTGGATGCGACGGCGAGGAGCTTGCCGCTGGGATCGAAATTCACGGCGAAGACGATTCCGGCCTGGGACGAGGAAAGTTTTAGGCTGTTATCCATGCCCCACACGGCGGCCGTGCCGTCCTCGCTCCCCGCCGCGAGCAGATGGCCATCGGCGGAGAAGGCGATACAGGAGACAGTCTTGCCGAGCTTGGCGACCTCTTTTAGGAGCTTGCCCGATTCGGCGCTATAAATCGTGACGGAGCCATCGGCGCTTCCGACAGCCACGCGCGAACCATCGGGCGATAGGGAGCAGCATTCGATCGGGCCGTGCTCCAAATGGATCGCTTTGGCGGCGGCTCCGAAGGTGTAAACGGCGATCCTGTCCTCGACGCCGCCGGCGATGAGGCGCCTTCCGTCCTTGGAAAGGGCCAGCGCGATGACGATGTCGGACTTTGCCACTCCCAGGTCCGCCGAGGCGTCCAGGGTCTTGACTGTTTCGAAAGTTCCGCCGTCTATGACCGTTAGACTGTCGATATCTGCGAAGGCGAGGCGGCTGCCGTCTGCGGAAAGGGCTGCAGGCCCGGCGATATCCCATGACTTGAGGCGGACTTTTGTCTTGGTGTCCCAGACGGTTACCTCGGCGTCACTCGCAGAAACGAGCCGGTCTCCCTTAGGAAAATACGCGAGGTAGCGAATGGCGGCGGTGTGCCCTTCGAGCAAGGTTTCGCCGGGGCCGAACGCAAGCTGGGGATGCGCAAGGGCGATGGCCAGGAGGGCCTGGACCACCCGCTACTTCCTTTTGATCGCGTAGCGCACGGTCATCATGGCGTTGACGCTAATTTGCCCGGGTTCAACCGGGGTTGCGGCTTTCATGGCCGCCATGCCTCTCCCGTCGTAATAGTTAGGCATTACCTGGGCTCCGCTTTCGACAACGTCGAATACGCCGTCGAGCGTGATGCCGAGGGCCTGGGCCATGGTTTCGGCTTTGCGTTTTGCTTCAGCCGCTGCAAGGGTTAGGGCCCGGAGACGGGCTTCGATATCGTCTTTCACCGAAAAAGAGACGCCCTGGATGTTGTTTGCGCCCGATGCGACGCCGGCGTCGATCACGGGGCCGATGAGTTTGAAATCGTCGAGCCTAACGCCGAGTGAATTCTCGGCGCGATAGCCTGAAATCCGAGGAGCTTCACCGGGCTTCGGATTTTCGTAGACGGGCGAAAGCGAAAGCTGCGAGGTTTGGATGTCCTTCTTTTGAATTCCGAGCTTTGCGACGGCATCGAGGAACCGCTGCGCGATTTGGTTTGCCTGCTCCTGGGCGTCCTGCGCCTTCGAGGCCTGGGCAAGTACGCCGACGGTGACCGTGGCCTGGTCAGGGGCGACCATGACTTCCGAGGAGCCAGTTACGGTGAGCAGGGGAAGCTGCTCTTTATCTTGGGCCATAAGAGAAGTTCCGCCCGCGGCGAGCATAAACGCAACAAGTAGTCGTTTCATAAGTCACTATTCTTTACGTTTTACCGCCGCGGGCGGGATGCCCAATTGTTTGAGCGTTAGTAGTTCGGGTAGATGCCCTTCAAGCTGGAGAACATCGGCCGATGAAGCTGCCCGTACGCGACCCGCTTGGCATGACCGTCTGCCCAAATCGTCACTGCCGCGCTCCTGTGAAGGAAGTGGAAGTGCTCCTTTAGATTTTCGTTGTTGGGAGGCGAGTTGTACCAATTGTCGGGCTGCAGGAAGTTGCAGACCGGCGCTCGGGACAGATGCTCCCAGCCGACGAGTGTATATGCCGGCTCTTCGACCTCGGAGCCGATCGCGCCGGTCATGATGTACGTTCCCTGCGGGCCGTAGGCAAAGGTCTTCGACGCGGGACCGTACTCTTGACCGCGCGCCGCGGGATTTACGTTATAGTACGCCGAGTCGAACGCCGGGTTGAACCAGTTGGTGGCGTAAGCCATCTGCCATTCCTTGGGCATGAGCGGGCACCTCTTGATATCCTCGCTCTTGAGATACATGTCGATCGCGCCGGGCCTGGGCTTGTGGCGCGGGGGCTCGTAGACGTGGCCGAAGAATCCGCCGTCGACGCCGTAGTTATTGTTGTCGTACCCGATCCACATCTGCTGCGGGGCGAACCCAGTTAGCGGTATATAGGTCGAGGCCGGGAACCAGGCATCGCTGTTGTCGGAAAGATACATGAGCATGCCCTTACCGATCTGCTGAAAGTGCTCGAGGCACACGGTCGTCTTTGCCGAAATCTTTGCCGAAGCGAATACAGGGAATAGTATGGCGGCGAGAATCGCAATGATGGCGACGACGACAAGCAGCTCGATGAGAGTGAAGGCTCTTCGAATTGTGTTCATGACACACCTCCGTAGGCTTGTTTCGGAGCGCTCCGCACGGATGTCGCTCTTGCGGCGATTATAGCCACATTATTCAGGGCGTTTCGAGTGGGCGGGACCTTTTGCTAATGGTAAGCTCACTTCTCGGCGGATCGGGGGAAATTTTTTGGGAAATTCAAACACAAGGAAGGACTTGACTTGAGCAAATTAGGAATTGGAATCATCGGCAGCGGAATGATCGCGCAGACCTGCCACATGCCCGGCTACGCGGCTCTGCCGGACCAATGCGAGCTAATCGCCGTGGCGGACGCCAACGAGGCCACCGCCAAGGAAGCTGCGGAGAAATTTGGGATCCAAAACGTTTTTACAAACTATAAGGACCTGCTTGCGCTGCCTGGCATCGATGCCGTGAGCGTCGCGACGCCCAACGCGTTTCACAAGCAAGTGACGATCGACGCACTGCGCGCCGGGAAGCACGTGCTTTGCGAGAAGCCGATGGCCATGAACGCGGACGAATGCCGCGATATGATTCGGGCGCAGCGAGAAAGCGGCAAGATGCTGCAGATCGCGCTTCAATGGCGATTTGGCGGCGCGATTCGGTTCATGCGGGAATACATCGACCACGGGCACATGGGTGAGATTTACTATGCCAGGGCGATGGCGCTTCGGCGGCGCGAGGTGCCCGGCTGGGGCGTGTTCATCGACAAGGAGAAGCAGGGCGGCGGGCCGCTCATCGACATCGGGGTGCATATCCTCGACCTGACGCTTTACTTGATGGGGTACCCGAAGCCTGTCAGCGCCAGCGGCCAGACCTACCAGAAGATGGGGACCAACCCGAAGCATTACAACGCTTGGGGCGACTACGACCGCTCGAAGTTCACGGTGGAGGATTTCGCCGTGGGGTTGATCCGCTTTGACAACGGCGCCACTGTGACGCTCGAATCCAGCTTTATGGGCAACATCGAGCAGGAGTTCTTTGGATGCCATCTTTTCGGTACGGACGCTGGTGCTCTGCTCAATCTGTTTAGCGGGTCACCGATCACGATCTATTCGGAGGTCGAGCAGCAACTCTTCGACATGGTGCCCAAGAACATTCCGAAAGTCAAGTCGATGCACGCGGACGAGGTGGCGGCGTTCGTAACCGCCATCCAAGAAGGTAAGCCTTCGCCCGTTCCCGGCGAACAGGGGATGATTTTGAATGCCGTTTTCGATGCGCTCTACAAGAGCAGCGATTCGGGGCATGAGGAAATGATCGACCTGACCGTTTAGTCAATTTTTCGCCGCCCTGGGGAACCGGGCGGCGAAGCACCGCAATACTATTGGGCATGCGAAACATAAAGCTCATCGGAATTGCCGCCCTTGCGACCTCGTTCGGCATGTGTGTTGCATTGGGATTCGTCGACGAACCGAAAAGCGGCGACGCAGCGCCGGCCTTCGTTGGCAAAGATTCTGAAGGCAAGTCCATCGATTTGAAAGCGGAGAATGCGAAGGGGCCGGTGATCCTCTATTTCATCAGCAACACCTGCCCGGTTTCCAAAGCCGCCACGCCGCAGTATCAGAAGATGGCCAAGGCGTTCACGAAAGAAGGGATTCGCTTCATCGGGATCATCAACACGAATAAGGACGGCTTTGATGAGTGGAACCGGATTCACGCTGCCACCTATCCCGTCGTAATCGATCCGGGCTACAAGATTATTAGGTCCTACGGCGTAACGAAGGCGCCGAGCATGGTTCTTATCGGCAAAGATGGGAAGGTCGTTAAATTCTGGACGGGTTATTCCAAGGGCTTTCTAGACGAGCAGGTTACGATGTCGGCTAAAGCTCTCGGACGCGGCCCGTCGAAGCTGGACTTCCAGGGCGCTCCGGCGCAATGGATGGCCGGCTGAAGCATCTGATCGCACATTCCCAGTTGGGAATTTGAGATATCCTTACTCAGTGACGCTGAACGAATGGACGGCGCATAAGAAAGCCGAGATATTCGAAGACCTGCGAGCGGGCCGTGGCCCGGCCGAGGGGCGGTACGACGATGCGGCCCTGAAAGAGGGGTTGACGAAGGGCGAACCGCAGATGGGCGCCACGGAGTACGCCCCGAACGAGGTTCATCTTGAGTACATCTTTTCCGGTCCGCATTCCTCGGCGACGATTGTAACGGTCGCCGTGGAGCCTCCAGAGCGGATCGTTTATCTCCCGGTTCCGGAGTGGGTCGTCGAGGAAGTTTGGCAGGGCGACGTCGCGGGGTCCTATCATTTCGAGTCGGATGCGCTATCGTTTATGTCTCGGCTCAACGAAGACCTTGCGCCGGGCAAGAACGATCATTGGTTCGAAAAGCAACCTGCGAAACGTCGGGAATAGCGTCGCTTTGCAGGCTCCAGATGTATAGAGTGCCCCGGGGCGAAGCGTCATAATTGTGGTTCCGGGCGAGTGGCGGAATTGGCAGACGCGCTGGATTTAGGTTCCAGTACCTCTAAGGTGTGAGGGTTCGAGTCCCTCCTTGCCCACCAGACTTATTTCGCCGAGCCTGTAATAGGGATCGTGATCTTGGGATAGCGCGCGGAGTCGGTTTCCACGACGACTTGCCCTGAAATCGGGCCGGGTTTCGAGGGTTTTCCCGAGATGTGGATGGCGAATTTATTATTCGCGTCCGCAACCGCCTCCCACTTGGCGGAAAAGTCGGGGCCGTCGACGTGAAGAGCGGTTATTTTGAAAGGACCGCTTGCGCCTTCGATGGTGACGATTCGCTCTGAGATCTCGCCCACCGACACGTTGCCGAAATAGGCCGTTTTCGGTTGGGCAAAGATGCCTTTGTGTATTTCAAGCGTTACGTCGGAGCCGGGCTTTCGCTTCGAATCCGTGACAACAACGAGCCTTACCCAGCTAATCCCGGCGCGGTAGTTTTCCGGAAAAGAGACGGAGATGCGCGTTCCGAGCCGCTTGATCGGCCTGTCTCCAAACAGGGGATCGATCAGCGAATCATTGAAGGGAGAGAGGCTCGCGGTGACCCCGGGCGTGCCTGAATTCACGTTGACCAGGCGAACGATGTGCCCTGGCGTCGCATAGAAGGTCAATGCGTACTCCGAGGCTTTTCCGTCGGGCAGGGAGACGACGGGCATCCCTTCGGGAAGAAGACGGTATTCCGGCAAGGAATTGAGATGCATTTCGACGGTACGCGTCGGATTCTCCGGATCGTTCGTGTACACGTAGAGATGCTTGTCGAGCGCACCGAGATAATCTGAGCTGTCGATCGTGACTTTTACGTCGACGGAAGCGCCAGGGTCGAGCTCCGGCGGCGGCTGTGCGATCATGCAGGCGCAGGTCGACTCGAGGTCGATATGGGCGGGCGCGTTGCCCTTGTTGGAAATGCGCAACGTGAAGTCCACTTGATCCCCCTGCGTGACGCTTCCTCCATCGAACGAGGATTTGTCGACGACAACTTCCGGGATTGCCGGGGTCAGGGTTTGCTTCTTTTCGATATCGTCGAGGAGCTTGGCCCTCGTTTCCAGAATGGAAGCGAGTTGGCTCCGCTCGGCGATATCGGGGAAGAGCGGGCCGGATTCGCCGTTCGTATACATTACGATGCCGGTGATGTGGCGCCGCTTGGTCGTCGGAGCGATGCCGACCGCGTAGCCGAAAGCGCGCGCCATATTCCAAACCACGGAGCGCCGGGGCACGGGTCTTCCATCGGTGAAGCGGATCGGGATGGAGGCGATAACGGCGCCGTTCTCGAAGGAGAGATTCTGCGTGGGGTCCGCCGGCATGGGGACGAATTCAAATTTGACGAATGGCTCGCTGCCTTTAGCAAATTTGACTTTTCCGTCGCTTGCTTCGCTCCAAATTTTCGCCGCTTCTTCCGCTGCGCCGGCGAATTCCGAGGGGACTCCGGCGTCGCTAAAGGAAATCGGCCCGACCGGCCAGGCTGCGAGTGCGGCCCCTGCTCCGGCGAAATCGCCCTTCGCGATCTTGGCCTGGGCGGCAAGGTTTGCCAGAAGGACATGGGGAGAGGTCCGCGCCGGGAGCACGGGGCCGAGGTCCGCGCAGGCGACGGCGATTGCGAGAGCGGCTATCACGGCAATCATTATGGGATGGACGAGCGACGCGCCGCGGCGCGGCTATAATTTGAGCGGCATTATGTTTAGTGTCACCCTATCCGAGGATCACCTTAGCGTCGAACCCGGCAATTCCGCAACCCTAACCATCAGTATTTGCAATATGGGCTCCGAGCCGGACCGTTGCGAGATTCGGATTGGGGGGCTCGACAGCGAGTGGGTTGCGATTCCAGTGCCGAGCATTGTGCTGGCTCCGGGGGAAGAGCGCAAGGAGAAGGTGCTCATAAAGCCTCAGCGCGTGGCGCAAAGCAGGGCGGGCGCTTACCCTTTCGCGGTCATCGTAAAGTCGCTTGAATCCGGCGAGACGGCCGAAACGCCAGGAATTCTCGATGTAGAGCCGTTTCACCTTTTAAGCGTGGAGGTCGAGCCAAAGCGCGCGGTCGCAGGTTTCTTTCGAAAGGAAGCTCCATTCGGCCTTACCACGATCAATTTAGGCAACTCGGACGAAAACCTGCAGCTTACGGCGGACGACCAGAACGACGAATGCCGCTATCAGTTTGAGCAAGACCGAATTCAGCTTTCGCCCGGTCAGGAGCGCACGACGCCCTTCGTGGCCGAGCCATCCTCGGTGCCGATCGTCGGATCGGCCCATCTGACCGGCTTCACGGCGACCGCCCGGTCTGTCGACAATCCGATCGTGGTAACCAGCACGCAGGGGACCGTCGAGCGCCGCGCCCTGCTAGCGCCGGCGCTTCTTTTGACTATCTTAGCGATATTCGCCGTGGGCGCTTTTTGGTTCGCGGCGCGGCCCAAGCCTGCCGTCATGGATTCGTTCGATGCAGATGCTGCGCAGGTTATGTCCGGCGGGACCGTGCGGCTTTCGTGGAGCGCGTCCAATGCCAAATCCGTTGTTATTGAAACTCAAGATGGGCCGCTCTTGCAAGGGCTGAAGCCGAACTCTGCGACGACGCTTACCATCGACAAGACGACGACGTTCAGAGCTTACGCGGTTAACGAACTGGGCAGATCGAAGCTGCCTCGCGAGGTGACCGTCGTGGCGAAAATCGAGCCTCGTCCGCAGCCTGCTTTTATCGCAGAGTTTTCCGCGTCGCCTCGAAGCGTCCATGTGGGCGACACGGTTAAGATCAGCTACAAGGTCACAAACGCGAGCAAGATTTTGCTGCAGCCGTTAAGCGTAGATTTGCCGGTGAGCGGGCTCGATTCGTACGATTTTATCGCTGAGCAGCCGGGTTCGATGAAGTTGACGCTGACGGCGTACAACGCGAAGAACGAGGCCGTGAGCAAGACTGTGACGATCCGGGTTACCGAAGAAAGCGTGGCGAAGATCCTCGAGTTTCGAGCCATGGTGAACGGCGAGCCTCTTAAAGATGGCGAGGTCGATCCGTTAACGCCCGTGAGCATCGAGTGGCATGTTTCGAATGCGGAAATCGTCAAGCTGGAGCCCGGGGTTCCTTCGGCATCTTTGGAGGGCGGCCTGACCGTTACCCCCGAAAAGACGACGACGTACACGCTAACCGCAATCGACAGCGCAGGGCGGCCCGCCGTGATGAGAATTACCGTGAAAGTTAAAAAGCCCGTGGTCCCGCCTGAGCCGCCGCCCATGGGACCGGGCTAAGTGGGCCGGCTTTTTGTTACGGGATTCGGACCATTCGGAGAATTCGCAACAAACCCCAGTCAGATTTTGGTCGACGGGCTCTCGGGTTTCGAGCGGGCGATTCTGCCGGTCAGTTACGATTCGGCGGACAAATTTGCGGAGGCAGGGCTGCCGCGCGGGCATGACCGGCTATTGATGGTAGGAGTGCATGGAAAGGCGGACAAGATGCGCGTGGAGCGGATCGCAAAAAACTGGGTGGGACCGCACGTGGATGTCGAGGGACGATCGCGGCAAGTTGGCAGAATCTCCGATTTCGATGATCGACTTGTCGGTGAACTATTTCGAGATTGGCGGCATAAGACAACCGCATGGAAGGCTTCGACGGACGCGGGGAGCTACCTTTGCAATTACCTTTATTTTCAAGCCACGAGGCTAATGCCCAAGGTCCGCACTGGCTTTCTGCACGTTCCGCCTTTTGAGTTCGTCGATGAGAATACGCAGAGAGGTTGGCTGAGGAAGATTCTCGACAAGCTGGAAAAACAGGAAGCGAATAATGCCCGATAAAATGAAGAGACTTGCGCTGATTTCGGTAACCGATAAGACCGGCGTTGTGGAATTTGCCCACGGGCTCGTCGCTCATGGCTTCGATATTTTGAGCACAGGAGGGACTGCGGAAAGGCTGCGCGGCGCGGGAATTCCCGTCACTCCCGTGGGAGAGTTCACGGGCCAGCCGGAAATTCTCGATGGGCGCGTGAAAACGCTGCATCCAAAAATACACGGGGGGCTTTTGGGGAATCCGGGCCGCGACATGCACCGGCGCCAAATGGAAGATTATGGAATCGTTCCAATCGAAGTTTTAGCGGTCAATTTATATCCATTTGAGCAAACGGTGATGTCCGGCGGGTCGTTGGCGGAGGCGATCGAGAATATCGACATTGGCGGTCCCGCGATGATCCGCGCTGCGGCGAAAAACGCTGACCGTGTGTTGGTGGTTGTGGATCCGCGCGATTATCCGCTTGTGTTGGGCGCCGCGGACGATAATTTGCGCAAGCGACTACAAGCAAAGGCGTTTGCGCACACTGCTTATTACGATTCTCTTATTGCGGAATATCTTTCATCGGAAGCGCCGTCCGACCCGGGCGACACGCTTACGGTAGGGATGCGTCTCGTGAACAAATTGCGCTACGGTGAAAACCCGCACCAAGATGCCGGCGTCTATGTTCGCGCATTTTCGCCTGGCGGGATACCGAGGGCGGATCAGCTATGGGGAAAGCAGCTTAGCTATAACAATTTTCTCGATGCGGATGCGGCTTGGGAATTGGCGTTGGAATTGCAGCGCGGCGTCGGGCCTGCGTTTGTGACGGTTATCGTCAAGCATGGCAATCCCTGCGGTGCTGCGTGGAATAAAGATCCGGCGGAATCTTTCCATTTGGCGCGTGCCGGAGATCCGGTTTCCGCATTCGGGGGAATCGTCGCAATTCCTGGGCCGCTAACGATGGAGGCGGCAAACGCGATGACGGAAAAGGGGAATTTTTTCGAGGTTATTATCGCCGGCGAAATTTCGGAACAGGTTTTGGACGTGTTCAAGAGACGAAGCGGATGGGGACAGGACGTACGTATTTTGCGCGCTCCCGAAAATTCCGTGGGCGGATACCTTGCGATGCGATCTATTCGTGGAGGGGTCTTGGTCCAGGATGCGGACGTCGACGACCAAAAGGAATGGCGGACGGTTACGAAAGCGGAGCCGACCGAGAAGCAACTTTGGGCCATGCGGCGCGCGTGGACTATCGCGAAGCACGTCAAGTCGAATGCCATCGTCATAGCCTCGGAATCCCGGCTTATGGGCGTCGGTGCAGGGCAGATGAACAGGGTGCAATCCGTACGCCTGGCTATCGAGGCCGCCGGTTCCGACGTGGCCGACTGCGCCTTGGCCAGCGACGCATTTTTCCCGTTCCCGGACAGCATTGAAACGGCCGCTTCGGCGGGGATTCATGCTGTTGTTCAGCCCGGCGGCTCGAAAAAGGACTCGGACGTAATCGAGGCCGCGGACAGGCTCGGGCTGTGCATGGTCTTCACAGGCGCGCGCCACTTCCGGCATTAGTCTCGAACCAATGTCGTTCGGCGACCTGTCCTAAGATCAGCGCGGCATTGCGAGTACAATGTCGGGCGGAGTCAAACATGGCTGAAACGAACGCATACGATTTGCCCGTGATTGTCGGAGCCGCAGTGGTCGGTCTCCTGGCTATCGGAGTTTTCTATTACACGGCCCGGCCTGCGGTCGCGCCCCCGCCTCCACCCGAGCCGATTCTTACGCCGTTGACGGCAACCGCGGCTCCGGTCGGGATGGTGGACACGTCCGGAAGCGGCGAAGCCGCTCAGCCCGGCGCAGGCGGCCCGATGGCGATGGGCGGCGGCCCGACTCCCGTAGGGGGCGGTCCAAAGCCGGTTGGCGGAGCGCCGACGGCTGCCGGAAAAGGCGGCCCGGGCGTAGCCAACTAAGTCCATCTCAGGACCAAGTTTTTAATAGCCGGCTCCGCGCGACGCGGCGGGCCGGCTATCTTTCATAATCACTGCTGCAAGCCGCGCGAGGACGCGGTCTCGTGAGTTTTCGCCGATGCCAATGCCGCCCGTAATCAATGTAGGCTTTTCGAACTTTGTCGCGACAAGCCAAATCGTAGCGCTTATCAGCAGCGAATCTGCCCCGATGCGGCGGCTCGTGCAAAACCTACGTAAGGGCAGCGATATTATCGACGCGACCCAGGGGCGTAAGACGAAGACCGTCATCTTTACCCAAGGCGCCCGCGTGGTTCTTTCCGCGATTTCACAGGAAACGCTCGCCCGGCGCATGGCCGCCGGCGAGACGCTGGGTTTCGACGAGTGATCGGGCGGTTTTTGCGAGCCCTCCTCGGACACTTCACGGAAGACTTGGGTATCGATCTCGGAACGGCGAATACGCTCGTCTTCGTGCAGGGCAAGGGCATCGTCCTTCGCGAGCCGAGCGTGGTTGCCGTCGATAATGAGACGGGCACGCCGCTCGCCGTCGGCGAGGAAGCGAAGCGGATGCTTGGCAGGACGCCAGCGAGCATAACCGCGATCCGGCCCCTAAAGGACGGCGTCATCGCGGACTACGACCAGACCGAGAAGATGCTGCGGCACTTTATAGGCAA
>DASSBY010000217.1:0-11859 GCA_035698285.1 Fimbriimonadales bacterium
ATGGTCGGTCGCATTGAGCTGCCAACCGAATCCGCTTGCGGAGATGCCGGAGCGTCCCTCGAGCTGCGGACCTTCCTGCCTGACGAGGCCCGATACTACTTCAACGCCTTCCGACGGGAAAATTTCGCCGATTACGCCCCGGCAGAGCTTCTTTTGCAAGCCCATTTTGGTGACATAAGTAGGCAGCCAGCCCGTGTTGTCCACAGCGAAGCGCACCACGGCGGCTCCGCCTTGTTTCTTAATCTCTACTCTAAAAAGCTCCAGGTTCGGTAAGGCGAGCGCCTGCCAAACCACCCAATCCGAAAAGGGCGCGATCTCGGCCTCCAGGTAATTCGGTGGGGGATTTCGGAAAGCGTACTGCGAGTCCCAACCGCCGATCTCGACTTTCCCAAACTGCGGGTGGTCGAATTCGTACCAGTCCACATAACCCTTGCCACCCAACTTCTCGTCGGACCACCGCAGCAGCGCCATGTCGTCTTCGAAGGGATGGTCGCGGAACCAGTCGGTGTACTTGTAGTCCGTAATCCCCGCCTGCTTCTGAGGCGACCATATCTCCGTAGTCCAAGCGAAAACGCCGCGATGCTCATACATCCAATCGTCGAAAACGCCGGTTATCACTTCCTTCGGGTGGTAGCGGAACTCGTGGTAGTTGCTGATCGCAGGATAGCCGGTGAGTTCGAACCCCTTGTCGCCGATCTTCTTGTAATTCCAAACATCCTCCGCCGGCAGCTCGTCGTCCGGCTTGGTACTCGATGGCCGGATATGCACCCCGCTGAAGGTATGGAACGTGACCGCGCCGCAAATATTTGGCCGATCGACGATCGCCTGGACTAGAGCGCGGATCTCCGGCTCGCTAGTCGGATAGGGCCCCGCGCCGTGCTGATCCGATTCCAGCCGCCAGCCTCCCGGGAAGTTGCGGTTGAAGTCCAACCCTTCCTTGGTCTTCTTGCCACGGAGGAGCATGCCGTCGTAATCGTGGTAGATGCCCTCCGGCAGCAGGCGATAGTATTTGCCGCCGAACTCATTGGGCTCCCTGCGCATCAGAAGCCTCGGTTCTAGGTCGCTTACCTTCCAGGCGCCGTTCGGATCTTCGATTCGAATGCTGAGGATGCGGCCGTCACCGTCGACGTCCTGGCGTTCGAGCCCGGCGAAGTCCTCCTCATCGTAAGGGTAGGGGCGGGTTCCGCTTCGGATTATCTTCGGCACGTCGGCAAGCGCCCACTCCGCCCCATCAGGGTTCACGCGTGGCACGAGGTAAAAGGCTCGCGTGTCGAGCGCATGGGTTATGTCCTTGTTTTTGCCAAAATCCGTAACAAGTTTATTGAGTAGATAGAGCACCGCCGTGCTCGCGCTTACTTCGCTTGCGTGGATATTGCCATCGCACCAAAAGGCCGGCTTGTCTGCGGCGGGCCCGGTCTTCGAATTCGTCACCGCCACAAGCGGAATGTCCCGGCCCTCGTGCGTCCTGCCAATCGTCGCAATCTCGACGAGATCCGGGAACTCCTCCCGGAACTTGTTCAAAAGATCCATGAGTTCCTGATAACGATAGTAACGGTCGAAAGCGACGGGGGGCATGACCACATTATACGATAGCGGCTAAACTATCTCTGTGTCTAGCGTAAAAGTCATACCTCTAGGAGGGTGTGGCGAAATTGGCAAGAATATGACCGTCGTCGAGCAGGGCGACGACCTGATCGTTGTGGATGCGGGCCTCAGCTTCCCGTCGGACGATATGCACGGCGTAGATATCGTTATTCCGGACATTTCGTATCTCGAAGAAAACCAGGATAGGATTCGCGCAATCATTTTGACGCATGGGCACGAAGACCACGTCGGATCACTGCCCTACGTTTTATCTCGTATAAAGGCTCCGGTCTTCGGGAGCAGATTAACTATCGAATTAGCCAAGCGGAAACTATTAGAGAGGTTTACCGAAAAAGAGCTCGACCTGCGCGTTATGGACGGCACTTTCCGTGTCGGCTCATTCGAAATAGAGCCCATCCATGTTACGCACAGTCTCCCGGATTCCTATGCGTTCGCCATTCGGACAGATATCGGCATCATTTTATTTACGGGAGACTTCAAATTTGATTTTACACCGATCGATGGGCGCCTCACGGACATGTCTCGCTTCGGCGAACTTGGCGACGAGGGCATTGCTCTGCTCCTCAGCGATTCGACCAATTCAGAAATGCCAGGATGGAGCCCGAGCGAATTTATTGTGAGCGACGGCTTTCGTCGGGTATTTGAGAACGCTCCTGGCCGCGTCTTGATTACGACGTTCGCAAGCAATCTACATCGCATGCAGCAGGCTTTTAACATCGCCGCGGAATCGGGAAGAAAAGTTGCCATTGCGGGACGGCGCATGGAGCAGACGGTGAACATCGCGCGATCCCTGCACATTATCGACATAAAGGACGACGTCCTTATCAAGCTCGAAGACTGCTCCCTTTACGAAGACAACGAAATCGTAATCCTTACTACCGGCTCGCAAGGGGAGCCGCTGGCCGCTCTGAACCGCATGGCTAATGAAGAATATCCTCGCATGCAAATTCAGCCGGGCGATACCGTCGTATATTCGGCGCGGCCAATTCCAGGCAACGAGGCTGCGATTTGGCAGACCGTCAACCGGCTATTTCGCCAAGGTGCGACTGTCGTTTATGGCCGCGACGCTAATGTTCACGTGAGCGGCCACGGATACGCCGAGGAGCTGAAAATGATGATAAATCTGACGCGCCCGCAATATATCGCGCCGGTCCATGGAGAGCCGCGGCACCAGGACCGATACGTACGGCTGGCAAAGCAAATGGGCTACGAGAACGAAAATATCATTATCTTGGAAAACGGCTCGCAGCTAGTTTTGGAGGAAGACGGCGCATACCTGGCGAACCGCGTCCCCTGCGGAAGAGTTCTTGTCGACAGCAGCGGCTATGCCGGGGTTTCGGACGAATTGCTGCGCGACCGTCGGAATCTGGCAAACGATGGCGTCGTCTTCGTGAACGTCGTCGTCGATTCCGATGCCGCGCGAATTGTCGGCCAGCCCGATATCGTTACAAAAGGCGTCGTCGCTGCGGATGGCGAGGTAGACCGGCTCCGCGGAACGTTGATGGATCTTCTCGCCGGCCTGTCTCGCGCGGAGCTCAAGGACTTTCCGAGCATCCATCAGCAGATTAGCGACATCACTCGCAAATTCCTAAAAAAAGAGCTTAACAAGCGTCCGCTCGTCGTTGCGTCCATTGTCGACGTTTAGCGCGGGACTTCGACGTGCACAGCCGCCATCTCCCTAAGCACCTGGATCGCACCGAGGATGACGCTTAGCAGAACAGGGCCAACGAGGATGCCGACGGGCCCCATGGAAACGATGCCGCCGAAAATAGCGAAAAATACCGCTATCGGATGAAGGTTAACCCGCGAGCCGATTATTATCGGGCGAAATATATTGTCGACAAGCCCAATCACACCCATGCCGATAATCGCCAAAATGATGGCGCGAATCCAGTCTCCCTGCGCGACCAACAATAGGCAAGCCGGCCCCCACACGATCGGCGCGCCCGCAAACGGAATCGTGCACAAAACGACAGTGGCCATCCCCCAAACAAGCGGCGCCGGCAAACCGAGTGCCCAAAAGGTGACGCCGAGAATCGTTCCCTGCATTAGGGCAACGAGCACGATCCCATAAAACGTCGCATGAACCGTGTCGTAGACCGTATCTAGAATTTGCGCGCTTTTTTCGGGAGGCAACGGGAGCAGGTCGATGGCCGGCGGCCGAAGGCGGTCGCCGTCGCGCAGTACGAAAAACACCAGTAGCAGCGCGAAAATAAACGTCAATAATCCTCGAACGACACCGGTGGCAATGCCGGGCGCGGAGCCCATGAGATTCGCGCTCCCCTGGTCGATTATCTTCCTAAGATCGAAATCTTTAAAGCCGATGTTTTTCAAAAACGGCTGCACTGCGGCGTTCGCGTCTTCGATCGTTTGCGACACGCTAAATCCATGCCCGGGCCCGGCGGCCTGGCTTGAAAGCTGATCCCTAACGTGGTTGATCTCGCCAAAAACGGCAAGCCCGATAAGCAACAGGGGAATAACAATGAATAAAAGCGTCAACGTCGTGGTAATGCCCGCGGCGAGCTGCGCATTCATACGCTTACTTAGCCGCTTATGGATGGGATTAACAAGAATGGAAAGCGCCACGCCCCAAGCAATCGCATGCCAGAAGGGGAGGATGAGAACGATTGCGACTACTGCGAGAATAACGCACAAAACCGCAAAACCCACCTTGCGATAGCGGGCAACCGAGTACATCGTGGCGGCGGGGTCGGTGTCTTGCATTTACCAGCGAATAATATTCGCGCCCCAAACCAAGCCTGCGCCGAAACCCACGGTCATGACGATATCACCCTGCCTCAACTTTCCTTCTTTTTCCGCCTCATACAATGCGACCGGAATGCTTCCCGCGCTCATGTTGCCGTATTTTTCGACGTTGACATAAACCTTTTCCGGGGGCAAGCCGAGTCTGTCCGAAGCAGATTTTATGATGCGCAGATTGGCCTGGTGGGGAACGAATAGGCTCACTTCGTCCGCCGTCATGCCCGCCTTGTCGAGAACGGAGCAGCACGAATCCACCATGGCATTGATGGCAAAACGGTAGACTTCCTGGCCAGCCATAAACAAATACGGCCGAATTGGCGATTCGTCCAAACGACTCGCCGGATTTAGCGAACCGCCCGCCTTCATGTGGATATGCTTCGCTCCGGAGCCATCCGACTTGATGACGGTTGAAATCAGTCCACGGTCCTCGCTGCCCGCCTCCAAAAATACACCGCCGCCGCCGTCTCCAAAAAGAATGCACGTCGAGCGATCCGTCCAATCGACGAATTTCGTGAGCACGTCGACTCCGATAACGAGGGCATTGTGCAGGCTGCCTGCACGAATCATCGAAGCGCCGATATCGAGCGCATAAATAAATCCTGCGCAAGCGGCCCCCACGTCGAAGGCAGCCGCGTTTCGCGCACCTATCGCGTCTTGAACAAGACACGACGTGGAAGGGAAAATCTGGTCGCCGGTAACCGAAGCTACGATGATCGCCTCTACGGATAGAGGATCAACCCCGGCGCGGTCTAATGCTTCCTTCGCCGCGCGAGCAGCGAAATAAGAGGCTCCCTGGCCCTTTTCGGAAATGCGCCGCTCCTTGATACCGGTCCGCGACATAATCCATTCGTCGTCGGTATCGACCATTTTCTCCAGATCGGCATTCGTCAGCACGCGTTCCGCGACGCTCATGCCGATGGATCGGATGATGGCATTGCGTTCAGACACTTATTTTGTCTCCCGATTCTATCGTTGCCGCGCGCTCGCCGATCATGGCATTCAAGTGCCGCTCGTGGCCCTTTTGAGCCAAAATTAACGCGTTTTTGATGGCTTTCGCGCTGCTGTGCCCGTGGCATATGAAGCATATACCGTTGACTCCTAGCAGCGGAGCGCCGCCATATTCAGCGTAGTCCATTTTTTTCTTAAGACGGCCGATGCCGCCCTTTAAGAGCACGAGCGGCAGGCGCAGAAAGAAATTCTTGGGCACAGACTCCTTGAAGAGGTCGAAAACGAAGTCGCCGAGGCCCTGCGCGGTCTTAAGCAGCACATTTCCGACAAAAGCGTCGCAAACCACCACGTCCACGTCGCCGTTGAAAAGATGCTTGCCCTCGATATTCCCGCAAAAATCCGGGAGCTTCTCCTTTAGAAGCTTGTATGCCGCCTTGGAAAGCAAATTGCCTTTCCCCTGCTCGGCGCCGATGTTTAGAAGGGCGATTTTTGGATTTCGAACTCCCAGAACGGTCTCCGCATACGCGCCGCCCATTATCGCAAACTGCAGGAGGTTTTCGGCGTCTGCATCCGGCGTAGCGCCGCTGTCCAAGAGAACGAATTTGCCCGTTCTCGATGGAATTACCGTGGCGATTGCCGGCCTTGAAATATTCGGAAGACAATGCCACATCAAATGCGCCGCAGCCGTCACGGCTCCGGTGTTCCCGGCCGACACAAATGCGTCCGCTTCGCCTTTCTTAACCAAACTCGCTCCGATGACGAGGGAAGAGTCACGCTTTCTTCGGACTGCATTTACCGGCTCTTCGTGCATTTCGATGACCTCGGTTGTTGCTACGATCTGGATTTTTTTTGGAAGCCCCCCCGCAACCGCCGCAATCGCGGCCGGGTCGCCCGTCAATATTAATTCCGCATCGACCTCCTCGGCCGCGGCGATTGCTCCGTTTACGATTTCCTTGGGCGCATAGTCGCCTCCCATCGCATCGAGAACGATCCTCAAGAAGCGTGCTCCTCGTCGTCGTCTAGTAGCTTTCCAAGAGCCCCGAACTCGGGCCGTGCGTGCTCCTCATCCTGTTGAGCTTCCGGAAGCCCCGGGCAGTCGTCCCGGCAAAGTGGGCGGAGGGGCAAATTCAACCAAAGCGACTGCCGGATAAGGTCTTCGTAGCGGAGGCTATTGCCGTCGAACAAAGGAAATGCCTCATCGACCTCCTTGACCTCGGCATACTCCCGATTTCCATATCCGGAAGGGACTCCTTCTACCGGAAATTCCTCTTCGATGTGGAATGGAATCGTCAGCTTCACCGGCGAAAGGCATCGCGAGCATTCCATGACCATGTGCGCTTCGGCGTCGCCGGAGACCAGAAGGAGGTTGCCCGTGCTTACCGCGTCCAGCGTGACAGAGACGGGGTCCAGCAGGTCGAGATCTTCCTCCTCTTCAAGGTTCGCCGCAAGGTCGACAACGACATGGCGGCCCGGGTGCTGGACGGCATCATTAAGATCGAGGAGTTTCGGCTTACGCATTGCAAGGCGCTGTTGTTCAAGTCTACCAGCCTATACGGCTACTTGGGCCGGCCCGGAACCGTGGGCTGAGTCGGACGCTGCATCTCGGACTTACCCCGTTCGATCGTCGCCATCACTTTGCCGACGACGCTCTCCAACCGGAACAACACATCCAGCGCATAATCGTCAGCGCCCCGTTTCAAGCGGGCGGCCTCAGTTTCGGCATCGGCGCGCGTCCGACCGGCGTGCGTTTTTGCCAGCTTCAGGATCTCGCTTTCGTGAATGAGCTTCTCCCGATCGGCATGAGCTTGATCGACTATCCTTCCAGCTTCCTTCTTGGCTTCGGCGACAATCTTCTCGGCTTCGGCCTTGGCTCGCTCCAATGCCAAGGATGCATCCTCTTTCGCAGTGCCGACGATACGCTCAGACTCCCGCGTAATCGCCGTCGCTTTCTTCACCTGCTCGGGGAGAAGGTTCTCGATCCTCCGCAGCAGCGTCGTGCACTCGCCCTTGTTTAGGCCGAAAGTGATCCCAAGGAACTGCCTAGGTTCCTCGACGTACTTCTTGAGTTCATGCAGCGCGTCCACAATTTCCATAGCTTCACCTTTTGAATGCCTTTCTGAGCTCGAGCTCTACCTGGGCCGGGACGAGGCCGCGCACATCGCCACCGAGGGCGGCGACCTCCTTTACAATACTGGACGAAACAAACATGTTTTCTGCGCTGGTCATTAAGAAAACCGTCTCCAAATCTGGAGCAAGCTTGCGATTCGTCAGAGCCATCTGGAACTCATTCTCGAAATCGCTAACCGCCCTCAGACCTCGCACGAGCGCATCGGCCTGCTTCTTCTGTGCAAATTCTACCAGTAAGCCTGTAAAAGTCTCGACGATAACGTTGGGATATGGCGCGGACACGTCGCGCAGCATTTCTAGCCTCTCCTCAGGAGAGAACAGAGTCGATTTGGCAGAGTTAAGACCGATCGCAACGATCAGCGTGTCGAAGATTCGCGAGGCGCGAGCGACGATATCGACATGCCCGCTCGTGGGCGGATCGAAGCTTCCCGGATAGACGGCGGTGCTCACGATTCGAGGTGCTCGTACTGCTCTTTGAGTCCCGCGACCACCGCAGCGTCGGCAAGCGTCGTAGTATCACCCAAGGCTCGCCCTTCGGCCACGTCGCGCAATAGCCGACGCATGATCTTGCCGCTGCGCGTCTTCGGAAGCTCGGCACATAGGAAGATTTCATCGGGCCGCGCGATCGCGCCGATTACTTTCACGACATGCTCCTTGAGTTCGGCAGCCAGCCCTTCCCTTTCGCTGCCTGAGCGAATGATCACGAACGCGCTCACCGCTTGCCCCTTTAAGGAGTCGCTCCTTCCGATAACCGCTGCTTCGGCCACCGCCGGGTGGTCCACCAAAGCGCTTTCGACCTCCATTGTGGAAAGCCTATGGCCGGCTACGTTCATCACGTCGTCGACCCTTCCGAGGAGCCAGAGATATCCTTCAGCGTCGCGCTTGGCGCCGTCGCCGGTGAAGTAAACCCCGGGAAACCTCTCCCAGTACTGCTTCACGAAGCGCTCAGGATCATTGAAAATGCCGCGAAGCATCGCGGGCCACGGGCGCGTTAGCACGAGGTAACCCCCGCCTTCGCCTTCGACGACCGTTCCATCCTCACGGTAGATGGCGGCTTCGATTCCCGGGAACGCCTGAGTCGCCGAACCCGGCTTGCATACCGTCAATCCAGGCAGTGGGGAGATCATGATTTGTCCGGTTTCCGTCTGCCACCAGGTGTCGACGACGGGGCATCGTTCGCAGCCAATGTTCTTCCAGTACCAAACCCAGGCTTCCGGATTAATAGGCTCGCCCACGCTTCCCAATAGCCTCAGCGAAGAGAGATTGCACCGGGCCGGGTAGTCGTCGCCCCACTTCATGAAAGCGCGAATCGCCGTCGGCGCCGTGTATAAGATCGATATCTTATGCTTCTCGATCAGCCTCCAAAAGCGATCCTTTTCGGGCATATCCGGCGCGCCTTCATAAATGAAAACCGTGGCGGCATTCGCCAGGGGACCGTAGACGACGTAGCTGTGGCCGGTCACCCAGCCGCAGTCCGCCGTGCACCAAAACACATCCTCATCACGGTAATCAAAAATCCACTTGAACGTGGCCATCGTGCCGGTGAGATAGCCACCGGTTGTGTGGACGATGCCTTTCGGCTTGCCTGTCGAACCGCTCGTGTAAAGCGTGTAAAGGAGGTCCTCACTGTCCATCGGTTCACAAGGGCAATCCGCGGACTGCCTATCCACAACCTCATGCCACCAAACGTCCCGACCCTCGACCAATTCGCCGCCCTGAAAGTCGCCTTCGCCAATTCGTTTTAAGACCAAGCATTTTGCTACCGTCGGACAATCGGCCAGCGCCTCATCGACCGTTCTTTTCAGTTCGACAACTTTGCCGCGACGCCAACCGCCGTCCGCAGTAACCACGGCCACGGCTCCTGCGTCGATAATTCGCTCACGAAGTGCCTCGGCGGAAAAGCCGCCGAAGACTACGCTATGGGGCGCGCCGATTCTGGCGCAGGCCAGCATCGTAATCGCAAGCTCCGGAACCATCGGCATATAGATGCACACGATGTCGCCGCGACGAACTCCAAGCTCCTTAAGCGCGTTGGCTGCTCGCGAAACCTCGTCCTTCAGTTCCGCGAACGTGATCGTGCGCACGTCCCCCGGCTCACCTTCGAAAATTATCGCCGGTTTCGATGCCGAAGCGCCGGCCGCGTGTCGATCCACGCAATTGTAACAGACATTGATCTTTCCGCCGACAAACCATTTGGCAAAGGGCAGGTTCCATTCGAGAACGCGGCTCCAAGGCTCGAACCAGTCGAGCCTTTCAGCCCACTCTTCCCAAAAAGCCTCGTAGTCGGCGTCCGCGTCGCCGTAAATTTCCGGATTTTTTACTTGCGCTTTCGCGGCAAAATCCCGCGGCGGCGGGAAGGTCCGCCCCTCTTGAAGCAAAGCAGAGATAGTTTCCGACACGAACTCATTCTAACCAATAGTGCTGACTGCGATACGGCTTCTCCCCTTCGGCAGCGAGATTTTTCGCCGCCCGAAATCGCCGCGCTCCTCGGGGGCTTGCTTTCCTTCTACGAGGGCCTCCCCATCGACAGGAAGAAGCACGGTTCCTGCCGTGGGCAGCGTCACGTCCATCTCGAATCTGCCTCCGGAAAGTTTCCAATCGACGGCTACTTTGCCCCGCGGCGTCATCAGTGAGCCACTGCATTGGCTCAGCTCGCCAGGCTCCGGGGCGATGAGAATCTTGCTCCAGCCGACTGATTCCAGCTCCTGCCGGATACCCAGCACCCAGCCGTAAAACCATTCGATAACATGCCCCAGCATGCAGTGGTTGAGGGAATTGCTGCCGACCGTTAGCGCGTCCCACGTCTCCGGCATTGTGGTCAAGCCCCGTTCGATAATCCCGCCATAACTTCCCTTGCCGGTTCGCGAATAAATCTTATGCAAAACATCCGACCTCCCGGCGCTTGCGAGCGCTCGGATTAAGAATAAATGCCCTATATCGCCCGTAGTCTGCTGATAGCTGCGCTCCTTTAAGTCGGCGATAATTGTTTCCAGGACTGCAGCGCGGTCGCTCTCGGGAATGATTTCCGCGCACAGCGCCATCGCGCATCCGGCCTGTGGACTTCCCGAATTCGTGCAGGTTTTCTTCTTCGGATCGTAAAACTTGGCAAGAAACGCCGAGCGTACACTCTCGAACATTCGCCGGTACTTTGCTTCTGCCCCTTTGTCGCCTAAAACCTTTGCCGTTCTTGCGACGGCATCTGCGCACATCGCCCAGCAGGCGGTCGCCGTCAGTTGCGTTGGTGTGAATCGGCTGGGTCCGGGCGACATTCCATGCCCGTAATCGTACCAATCGCCCAATGCGCCGTGCGCAATTCCATCGGTCGAAGACGCCAGAAGGTAATCCGCATACCTACGCATCATGGCGAAATTGTCTTTGAGAAACGAGACGTCTCCATACCATTCGTATGCCTGCCACGGCAGCAGTACGCATGCGGAGCCCCATTCCACGGAGTTCATGTACATGTCGTCCGCGGGACGCATAAGAAACTCCGGCGCAACATTGAGCACGCAGCCGCTCTTCAATTGCGCGTCGCGCATATCTGCGCATATTTTCTCGAACCAGGCCTTGCAGTCGTAGCGATAAGCGAACGTCGGCATCAAGAGATGCGCGCATTCGAGCCAGCCAAGCTTTTCGCGGTGGGGACAATCCGTCATGACAAACGACATATTCGATCGCATAGCCCAATCGACCAAGTCATGCGTGCGGTTATAGAGTTCGCTGCCAGAATGAAATTCGCCGACGATCGGGTTGTCAGTTCGAACATGGATAAGCCGCAACGAATCGATCTCAGGCAGACCATCAGGATTGGGCTCGCCCCGCGGTACTGCCCCGGTTACCTCGACATATTGAAATCCGCTGTAATGAAACAGCCAGCGGTGCGTCTCCGCACCCTTGCCCGAAAGCGTGTAATCAAATGTACACGACCTGCCCCAAAGATTGAGCTGCTCGACCACGCCATCGGCATTCATAACTTCGGAGGGCTTAATGCGAAACGTAAGTCCCTCTTTTCCCCGGACGGTGAACTCGACGATCGCCGCCGCATTTTGCGGAAACACGTAGGTCCAAACGCCTGGTTTCGGCGAGAAAACACGCGTTGGCGAAAAAGACTCTTTCGGCCTCAGGTCCGGCCATGTCTGCGGCGAAAGCTTCGCCGCCGGCGAAGAAGTCTCCATGGCCTTCGCCCAGTCCCCGTCGTGAAAATTCGGCTCGTCCCATCCCTCCAGCTCCCGCCGCGCGTCGAAATCCTCTCCCGCATAAATGTGCGAAAGTGTCACGGGACCGGCGGTATATTTCACTTTAGAATCGCTGCTGGCGAGTACGCCTTCCTCGTTGAAAATCACGAATCGCAGAAGATATTGGCGTCCGGCCGAAAAGTCCGGCATCGCATCGTCCTTAACAGCCCGCCCGCTCGGC
>DASSBY010000218.1:0-7198 GCA_035698285.1 Fimbriimonadales bacterium
CATTTACGTAGACCATGCTGTGCCCGGCCGCCTCCAAAATCATTACCTCCGGCTGCCGCGCATCATAGGTCGCGAACGCATAGCCCCCCGAAAACGCGTCCCCCGAAAAATTGCCGGTCTTGTCCGCCACCGCGTCCCTCCAAGTGGCGGTTCGTCCGTTTGGCAAATGAACGACATCCCCGGCATGAGGCGGCTGGAAACTCCCGTCGACGACAGCAGCTTCTACCGCGTCGGTATGTGTCGCGGAGCGCCCGCTAACGCCGACCGCAGATATTGCCACCACATGGTCGAAAGTGAAAGAGGTTTGCGCGACCGCAAGAAAAGGTAGGAGCGCGAGCATTGAATGAGAAGATACCCTTGGGCGCGCTACAATCAACCCGATGGATCCCATTAGGAGCAAGGTAAGCATTCGCGGAAACGAATTCTGCGACAACGCGTCGGCCTACGAAAAGATCACCGAAGAATTGCTCGCACGCAGGAGTCATGTCCGCAAAGGCGGCTCCGAGCGCGCCACCAAGCTCCACCATGAACGGGGCAAACTTACCGCTCGCGAGCGCATCGAAAAGCTCGTAGACGCCGACAGCCCCTTCCTCGAACTGGGCATGCTCGCTGCGTGGGGCCTCTACGGCGACGAAGTTCCCAGCGCAGGCGTCGTCACCGGCATTGGCACCGTTTCCGGCAGGCCCTGCGTCATCGTCGCGAACGACGCAACCGTCAAGGGCGGCACGTATTATCCGCTGACAATACGGAAGCATTTGCGCGCCCAGGAAATCGCTCTCGAAAATTGCCTCCCGATTATCTACCTTGTCGATTCGGGCGGCGTTTTTCTTCCCATGCAAAGCGAAGTGTTCCCAGACAAAGAGCATTTCGGACGCATTTTTTACAATCAGGCCGTCATGAGCTCGCTCGGAATTCCACAAATTGCGGTGGTTATGGGAATGTGCACAGCCGGCGGCGCCTACGTCCCCGCGATGAGCGACGAAAATATCATCGTAAAAGGAACCGGAACGATTTACCTGGCCGGCCCACCACTCGTAAAAGCTGCCACCGGAGAAGAAGTACGCGCGGAGGATTTAGGAGGCGGCGTAATGCACTCCAGAATTAGCGGCGTCACGGACCACCTGGCCGAAAACGACGAGCAGGCGCTGGAAATTTGCCGCAATATAGTTTCCAATTTGGGATACAAACAGCAAACGCAATTGGACGTTCTCCTCTCCGAGGAGCCGCTATGGCCAGCCGAGCAAATCGGCGGTATCATTCCCCCCGATCCCAGGCAGCCCTACGAGGTTAGAGACGTCATCGCCCGCCTCGTGGACGGTTCGAGATTCCAAGAATTCAAAAAGGAATACGGCGCAACCCTCGTCACCGGCTTCGCACGGTGGATGGGCTACCCGGTTGGCATCTTGGCCAACAACGGCGTACTTTTCAGCGAGAGCGCCATCAAAGGGGCTCATTTCATCGAACTTTGCTCCCGCCGCAAGATCCCCCTCGTTTTCCTGCAGAACATCACGGGATTCATGGTCGGGCGGCGCTACGAAGAAGGCGGCATCACGAAAGACGGGGCCAAAATCGTGCAAGCCGTCTCCACGACGAAGTCACCGAAGTTTACCGTCCTTATCGGAGGATCCCACGGCGCCGGAAACTACGCAATGTGCGGTCGAGCCTATAGTCCGCGATTCCTATTTTCTTGGCCGAATTCCCGAATATCCGTGATGGGCGCAGAGCAAGCGGCGCAAGTGCTAATAACTATCAAAGAAATGAAAGGCCCGATTTCAGAGCAAGAACGCGCAGAAATCGGCGACCCAGTTCGCGAACAGTACGACATCGAAGGGTCTCCATATTATGCCACGGCCAGGCTTTGGGACGATGGAATTATTCTTCCTACGGAAACTCGAAAAGCTGTCGGCCTTTGCATTTCGGCGTCGCTGAATGCGCCAATTCCCGACACCGTATTCCCCGTCTTTAGAATGTAGTTACTTTTCTAGGAAGCCTACCCAGAAAAACAAATGCCAAATAAGCACGCCGAACATAAGCACGTCGGCAGAGTATAGGATTCGGCGCACTAATTTTACGTTCCACAAGAAAAATCCTAGTAGGATAACGATGATCGTGCTGCCCACCTTGGCGAATTCGAATAGGCCCTGATGCTGATACCATGCAAGCACCGGATTTCCCTCTTGAAACCCCATATGAAAGGCAAGCAAGGTAAAGAACAGGTCCAGCATCCCCAGACCGGCGTAGATGAGCACCGGCTTGGGCACAAACGCACCCGGCCTGCGTATTTCGATCTTGTTCCACAGACTCACAGCCTCGCTATTTTACTCTTGGGCGCGAGACTCGTGCTCCTGGATGGCCCCGAGAAAACGCTGCCCATACCGGGAAAGTTTCGCCTCGCCGACCCCGCTGAGCAAGCGCAGCCCGGCCAAGGTCGTAGGCCTGCTCGCGGCCATAAGCATCAGCGTCGTGTCGCCGAACACGATGTACGAAGGCACATTCTCCTCTGCCGCGATCGCCTTCCGAAGCGCGCGAAGATGCTCGAAAAGCGCGGCGTCATAGTCGACGGCCTGTTGGATCCTTCGAGCCTTCGCGCTTGGCATAGCGTCCGAAATAACTCCCTGCACCCTCTGCAGCTCCTTCACGACATCGCCGCACTTCTTCTCCATTTTGAGAACCGGGTAGTCGCCTCCGGTCGAACGCAAAAAACCTTGGTCCATCAGCTGCCGAATAAGATTTCGCCACTGTCCGCGATCCAGGCGGGCGCCACTTCCGTACGTGGAAAGACGATCATGACCCAATTCCAAAATTCGCGAGTCTCTGCTTCCGACTAGCACCTTGATAACGTACGCCTCCCCAAATTTCTGTCCCGTATCGTGCATGCATCGAAATAACATAACGGCCAGATCGGTAACGTCGTCTGATTTCGGCGCATCGACGCAAACGTCGCAATTTCCACAATTGCCCCCATGTTTCTCTCCGAAATATTCCAGCAGCGTTTTGCGCCGGCATGTTACGCTTTCCGCAAATTCCGCCATTAGCCTGGCTTTCTGCTTTGCGACTTTCGCGTACGACGGATCTCCGTCGGAAACGAGGCTCAAGCATCGCATCAAGTCGGCGCGAGAATACAAAAGCGCCGCCTCGGAAGGTAACCCGTCGCGTCCAGCCCGCCCTGTCTCTTGATAATAACCTTCGATGCTCTTGGGCATATTCGCATGCAAAACATAGCGCACGTTCGATTTATCGATGCCCATGCCAAACGCGATCGTTGCCACAATTACACGTACGTCTTCGCGCAAAAATCCCTCTTGAACTCGGCTCCGAACCGACGCAGCCATCCCGCCATGATAACCCTCCGCAGAAATTCCCGCCCTCTTCAGGTCCGCAGTGATCTTTTCGACTTCCCGCCGCGTCATCGCGTACACAATCCCAGAGTCGTCCTCTCTCGACCGAACAAACTCTACTATTTGATCTGCTGCCTTCTGCTTAGGCACAATCGCGTAGTTAATATTCGGCCGATCAAAACTCGATATAAAGCGCCTCGGATTGCGCAGATGTAATTGTTTCTCGATGTCGTCCATCGTTTCCGGCGTTGCCGTAGCCGTCAAAGCGAGCATGGGCACGTCGGGCAGCCGAGATCGGAGCTCGCCAAGCCGTGAATATTCCCGCCGAAAATCATGTCCCCACTGCGAAATGCAGTGCGCTTCGTCTATGGCAATTAGGCGAACGCCGGCAGACGAAACCCTTTCGAGGAATGCGGATTGCATCAATCGCTCGGGTGCGGCATAGAGCAGATTAACTTGGCCTGCGGCGAGCGCGCTCATCACCTCGCGGTTTTGATTCAGGTTCTGCCCCGAATTAATCATCGCAGCCCTCACGCCTTGAAGCCGGAGGCCGTCGACCTGATCCTTCATAAGCGCGATAAGAGGAGACACGACGACCACAAGTTGCTGCAGCGCAATCGCAGGAATTTGGAAGCAAAGCGATTTTCCAGCGCCGGTGGGCATCAAAGCGACGACATCATCTCCGCCCATCGAAGCATTAATTATCTCCTCTTGAGGACCCCGGAAAGCGCCGTAGCCAAAAACGCGCCGGAGGGACTCGAGCGGCGTTTCCATGTCGTCAAGCGATTGTCTCCGCGCTTCTTTCGGCAACGCGGCGCTCGCTGTGATCGAGAATTATTTTTCTAAAGCGGAGCGATTTTGGAGTCACCTCCAAGAGCTCATCATCGCGCAGCCAAGCGAGAGCCTGCTCCAAGGAAAAATCACGGTGCTGGTCTAGCGTGGTCGTCGTCTCGGAAGTGGAGGAGCGCATGTTGTTCATCGCCTTCGCCTTCGTAATGTTCACGATCATATCTTCGTCGCGCGCGCACTCCCCCACGATCATGCCCGCATAAACGCTTGTGCCGACCGGATAGAATAGCCTGCCGCGTTCCTGGATATCCTCATAGGCGTATTTCGTTATCTTGCCATCCTCTTTCGAAATGAGCGCTCCGCGCTGCCGCGATACCACTTCTCCCCGAAATGTGTCGTACTTCTCAAACATCTGCGACATAATTCCGAAACCTCGGGTTAGCGTAAGATAATTGGAGCGAAACCCGATAAGCCCACGTGTCGGAATGAGAAATTCGACGTTCGCAGTTTTTCGTTCGTCCGTCTCCATCGACCGCATTTCGCCCTTCCGCCGGCTCATTTCTTCGATAACCGGACCCATGAATTCCTCGGGAAATTCAAGGCTAACGACCTCCATCGGCTCGAGGATTTGCCCTTGAGAATCTCTACGCAGGATGACCTTTGGCCGGCTGATGGCCATTTCGTATCCCTCGCGCCGCATGGTCTCGATTAGAATTGCAAGCTGCAATTCTCCGCGGGCGGAAATCTTCGCGGTCTCAGCCGGCGCATCAGCGTCTATTTCGAGCGCGACGCTAACCTTGGCCTCCTTTTCCAAGCGTTCTTTGATCTTTTGTATCGTCAGATATTTCCCGCCGTCCGTTCCGGCAAGAGGAGACTGGTTCGCGAAAAAATTCATCGAAAGCGTAGGAGCTTCGATGTCGATATCCGGAAGCGGCTTTTCAATCGACGGATCCGCGATCGTATCGCCGATGAGAACGTCGTCCATTCCCGCGAGCATCGCTATTTCGCCTGGGCCGACCGACTCCGCCTCCAGCAGCCTAATTCCCTCATACGTCCAAAGCTTGGTGACATTAAATCCCGTCGCGCTCGCGTCTCGTAGGAGTCGAAGCCTATCCCCGACTTTGACCGCTCCCTGGAGAACCTTGCCGCCGAACATCCTTCCAAGATAATCCGAAAAATCGAGGTTATTTACCTGCATGAGGAGAGGGCCATCCTGCACCGCTGGCGCAGGAACGGAATTGATGATCATTTCGAAAAGCTCGCGCATGTCCTGCTCCCCGCCATCGGGCGAAATTCGCGCGAAACCACCCGAACCGGAAGTGTATAAATGTGGGAAGAAAAGATCGTCTTCGCTCGCGCCAAGGTCGATAAATAGATCAATCGTTTTGTCGTAAGCGTGCAATGGCCGAGCGCCGTCGCGGTCAATCTTATTGATGCAAACGATCGGCTTCAATCCATTTTGGAGCGCCTTTTTCAGCACGAATCGCGTCTGAGGCATGGGTCCTTCGCAGGCGTCCACAACGAGGAGCACCCCGTCGACCATAGAGAGCACGCGCTCGACCTCCCCGCCGAAGTCGACGTGCCCAGGAGTGTCCACGATATTTATTTTGTATTCGCGATAGCGAACGCTCGCCACCTTCGATAAAATTGTGATCCCTTTTTCGCGCTCCAAATCGTTGCTGTCCATGACGCGCTCTTGGATATGTTGGTTCTCGCGAAAAGTGCCCGCTTGGCGGAACATGGCATCGACCAGGGTAGTCTTGCCATGATCGACGTGCGCTATTATTCCGACGTTGCGAATTGGGGAAGACACTTGCCCTTAAGGATACCTTTTCGGCTGCCGACCGGGTAGAACCTTGCGGATGAGCACGATACTTAAAACCGTCGAAGACGACGTCCTCCATATTTCTCTCAATCGTCCGGAGGTCCGCAACGCATTCAACGCGGAAATGATTGCCGAGGTAACGGAAAGCTTTTCCTCGATTTCGCAGCGGGCCGTCGTGCTCTCCGGCGAGGGCAAGGCCTTCTGCGCGGGTGGAGATCTCGAGTGGATGCGCAGCTCGATCGACTACACCGAGGAGCAGAACCTGGCCGACGCCAAGCGCCTCGCCGAGATGTTCACAGCCATCGACACGTGCCCGTGCCCCGTAATCGGCAAGGTCCACGGCGCGGCGTTCGGCGGCGGGCTAGGGTTGCTGTGCGTTTGCGACGTCGTCGTCGCTGCCGAGGAAACGAAGTTCTGCTTCAGCGAAGTGAAGCTCGGCCTAGCCCCGGCGGTCATTTCGTCGTTCGCGATCGCGAAGATCGGCCCTGGCCAAGCTCGGCGCTATTTCATTACTTCGGAAGTTTTCGGGCCCGAAATTGCGAAAGATCTGGGCCTCGTCCACGAGATCGCTTCGGTAGATGCGTTGGATTCGACGGCGGCTGACCTCCTTTCCGCCGTGCGCCAAGGTGGACCGAATGCAGTTGAGGAAGCCAAGTGCCTTATCCGTGCTATCGCCGAAAAGCCTCAAGACGCCCTTGACCTCTCGGCAGCGAGCATAGCGAAGCTCCGTGTTTCGGCTGAGGGACAAGAAGGAGTCCGAGCATTTCTGGAGAAGCGCAAGCCCGCCTGGACCTCCGGCGGGTAAAACTTCCTGGTCCATGAAGTTGCTCGTTGCCAACCGCGGTGAGATCGCATGCCGAATTTTTCGAAGCGCGGATGAGATGGGCATCGAAGCCGTCGCCGTTTACACCGCTCATGATCGCGGCATGCCGCATATGCTTGGCCGAGAGGCTGTCGAAATTCCCGACTACCTCGACAAGGAGTCTGTAGTCCGCGCAGCAAAGCAAGCTGGCGCAGATTTTATCCATCCCGGTTACGGCTTCCTCTCCGAGAACCCCGCCTTCGCGCGCGTCTGCGCCGATGCGGGAATAACCTTCATCGGTCCACCGCCGGAGGCGATGGAAGCGGTCGGCGACAAGTCCACGGCGCGCCATACCGCCGGCAAACTGGGAATCCCGATTACGGAGGGCCTCGGCCCCTTTACCGATGCCGCCGAGGTAGAGGCGGCGGCGGCGAAGCTCGGCGC
>DASSBY010000219.1:0-10384 GCA_035698285.1 Fimbriimonadales bacterium
AAAGCCCAATAGTTCCGCCAAGCCCTCCCAATAGAATGCCCAATAGGATCCCGCGCCAGAAGTGCGTCCTGCTCCCCTGCAGCCATCCAGCAAAGCCTCCAACCGCGCCGCCGATACATGCGCCGACGACGAAGGCGAACATCGCCTCCCACCGGGCCACGTCGGATGATCCCAACGGTGGCCGCGACGGTTCCGCAATAGCCCAGGCGACAAGCCCCGCGAATCCGGCCAGAAGCATAAGAAACATCAGCTTGCCCATACTTATGCCTCGAAGCGATACCTCACCGCGCCGAACTGCACAGTGTCTCCCGGGCAAAGCACCCGCTCGGAATCCAGCTTCGCGCCGTTGACGAAAGTTCCGTTGGAGCTCCCAAGGTCGCGAACCGACACTTCTTCGCCGCTGCGCTCGATTTCCGCGTGCTGTCGGCTGACTGTTGGGTCGGATACAACCAAGTCTCCTTCCCGGCCGAGCGTCGCGATCCCCTCGGGTATCTCAAAAGTCTCCGAGCCGACAAGTCTCGGCGGTCCGGTAGCGACGGCGGCGACAGAGGTCGACCCAACCGAACAGACGCAGGAACCATCAGCGGCCAGCGGCCGGCCGCAAAATTGGCAGTGCCCCTCAGGGACGAGCGGCTCAGGCTCGAACGCCTTGCCTTGTGCCTCGACATCATCCGCCGCCTGCTGCCCGGGAATCTGCACGCCGAATTTCTTCAAGCCGGCTTCGACCGAGCCCTCCCGGTCTCGAACCGTCTTCAATATCCAATAGAGCAGGGCAACGCCCGCGCCCAGCGTTATCAGCCAAATGATTCCGTTAACGATGGACGAGCCCTTTTCCGGCTCACGCGCCTTCGCCAAGCCCGAATCGACCCGATCCGTGACGGTTATCGCGAGAGTCGGTACCGTTTCATCGCGCTGCAGCGAGACGCGAAAGACTTGCGCCGGAGACGACTTGCTCGCGCCCCCCGAAGTGTATTTCACGGAAAAGCGCACGTCGCCCGGCGGCACGGCGAAAAAGGTCACGCCGCCGTTTTCGATGTCCTTCCTTTCGACATACCCGCTGACGGACGCCTCGACCGCTCCCTTCGGAACTGGATTTCCTCGTGAGAACGCTTCGACGCGAACTTGGCCGACCCGCCAATCGCCCTTTCCTGGTGACCAGTTTCCACCCTCGAGCCCAGGGATAGCGGCCATGGCAACGTTGCCCGATTTCGTGTCGAGCGCGACGACGTAGCCGCCAGCCGAGCCTTGTGGCACCGGCATTTTTACGGTGTCCGATGTAAACGCCCGTCCCCCCACCGGCATGGATGTGGGCTTCTGCGCCAAAACCCAGATTTCGCGGTCCCCTTTTGAGCCGAACCGGATCGTCAGGTCGGCCGCAAAGCTTTGGGCGAAAAAAAGAGCCAGGGCGGCGCCACTACAAAGTCTCCAAGTCTTCGTCTTCTTCATCCTCCTTCCATTCATCCGATTCGCCGAGGGGTCGGCCCAAAAGGCCCGCGTCGATGCTCGCCTTCGCATACGGCAGCGCATCGGCCACTTCCGACGCCAGGAAACCGACTTCGTCCCCAATTCGATCGCTCAGAAGGTCCGCAGCCGCGCCATGCCAAAACGCGGCCAGCGCGGCGGCGGTCTGCACCGGCACTTGGGCTGCGAAAAGGGCCGCAGCGACGCCCGTGAGTACATCACCCGTCCCAGCCGAAGCAAGCCCAGGATTACCGGTCGGGTTAATCGCGGTGTCAAATCCCGGCGACGAGACGACCGTGTAGGCCCCCTTGAGCAAAACGGTATTCGAGAATCGCTCCGATAGGGTTCGAGCGGCGCCCACGCGATCGCGCCGAACCGCCGAGACGTCCAGGCCGAGCAGGCGCGCGGCTTCGCCTTCATGCGGCGTGAAGATTGCTTGGCCGCGGGGAACGTCGCCAAGCTCGGATAGCCAATACAAGGCGTCGGCGTCTATAACCCATTTGGTTTCAATTTCCGACCAAACACGCGATAGGAACTCTCCAACAACCGGCGAACGCCCCAGGCCCGGGCCAATGGCGATTACGTCGCTGTCTTCCGCCGCTTCGACAATGAGCTGCAGCGAATCCGGCGAGATGAACCCGTCCGTCTGCTCCAGCCTGAGCACTGGGCACTCGGCGACATGGTCGCGAACGCCCTCGATTGCAAAGTCGATCCCCGCCGCAGTGACGAGTCCGGCGCCGGCGCGGAGGGCGCCGCGCGCGGTAAGTGAGGCGGCGCCGGGAAATCGCCGGGACCCGGCAATCGAAAGTACGACGCCCGAGTTGTGCTTATGCGAATCCAGCGTACGCACAGGGAATGACCCCGAGGCCCACCAGTGATCTAAGAGAAAAGCGCTCCCGGCGTCGACCGCCAGTTCGTCCGGCAGTCCGATATCCTCCACATACCAATCGCCGGCCGCCGTCATACCCTCGTTTTGGAAGAGAAACGGTTTTGGCAGCCCGAAGGAAACCGTCATAGTCGCGCTGATATAGCTGCCCTCCGCGACGCCGGTGTCCGCATCGATGCCGGTAGGAACATCCGCCGAGACGACGAGCGCCATGGCCTCATTGATCGCGTCCACGAGGCGCAAGACCTCGCCTTGCGGGGCTCCTCTCGCGCCGGTTCCCAAAACGGCGTCGATAATAACGTCGTAATCGTCGATCCGGTCCAAAACCCGCCCGTAGCCCTCGGTCCCGACGGTAAACAATTGCGCTTCGCTTTCGGCAAGCCGGCGATATTGAACCAGCGCGTCGCCGCGCAAAGCAGCCGACTCGGTGGCAAGCAGAGCGGTGACCGAATGCCCCTCCTGCCCAATTAGCCGCGCAGCGGCCAAACCGTCGCCGCCATTGTTGCCTGGGCCACAGATGACGAGAACGCGCGTTGTTTCCAAGCACACGCGCGAAACGGAGCGAGCCAGTGCGCTGCCGGCGCGCTCCATCATAAAAAGCGTCTCGATGCCATAGTCATCGCGGGCTTGACTTTCGATTTCGCGCATTTCGGCGGACGAAACAATTCTCACGCTTGCACCGCACTAATTCGCCCGCCACAGCCGACATGCCGATAGATTCTCCGCGGTTTCAGCGGCCGCGTCCTCGTCAGGATCTCTCCGCAAGCCTCGCATCGGAAGGAAAACGGACGAGCGCGGCGCCTGATCGTGCATTCGTACGAATGCGTCGCGTCGGGAGTCAAGCCCAAGGAGCCCATCACGCGCCGCCATTCCGGGCCATGTGGCTTTATGCCACGCCCCCACCTTTCAAAAGCCACGAGGTGGGCGAATTCATGCAAAAAGGTTTCCCTGACGCGCTCGTAAGTGTTCAGGAGGTGCCCGCTCAGGCAAATCTTGGAAGCCTCGAGGTACGCGCGCCCCGCCGTGACTTTGTAGTTTCGCCACTCAACCGCAACTTTGCGCTCCAGAGGATGTCGCTCCAAACCGAAAATCAGCGCTTCTTGCGCAGCCACATCCCGATCGAACGCACGGATCGGCGCAGGGCTCCATTGGTCCCCGAAGGGCAATCGCAGTTGCCCTATTTTGGATGCTTTAACAGCCTTAAAAAACATTGGGCTCCAAGTCCATTATGCACTCGGAGCCCTGTTCAGAGGAGTCCAGATTAGACCTGGATCGTAACCGTGGCGAACCTTCGGCTGTTTCCGTCGAATTGCGCAAAGCCAATCAAGGTTGAATCGCCGTGCTGTTTCTTCGAAATGGCAGCCTTCAAGTCGTCGGGAGTCTTGATCTTCGCATCGCCAAGCTGCGTGATAATCATGCCCTTTTCGATGCCGACCTCGTCTGCGGGAGAACCGGGATCGACGCTATCGACCATGACCCCCTGCGTGTTCTGAGCGGACGCTCGTTCCGCAGCAGTCATCGGTCTGACGGTGACTCCCAAGCGCACTGGACCGGTTACCGGCGACTCATCCCGCCCGCGATCACGAACGGCGGGCGGCTCGGGAAAGTCCGGCATCCCGGGGATTTCCGGGAACGGCATTTGATTCATGCTGGGCCGGCGCTGCTGGTTCTGGGCAACGATATCAGGTCTCTTGGAAGGCGTGACCTGGAAGTTCTTGGTGACGCCGTCCCGTATTGCGCGAACGTCCACCGCCTTGCCTGGAGCCGTCAAAAGCATGGCATCCCGAAGGTCCTGCTCGCCGCGAACTTGGCGGCTGCCGATTTCGACGACGATGTCGCCTTCGTTCAGTCCGGCTTTGGCAGCGGGGGAGTTCGGCTCGACGCGCCGAATAATCGCGCCCGATTCGATACCCAGCTTCTTGACTTCGAAGCCCTTTAAATTCGCCGGTTCGACGCCCAAATAGGAACGACTGATCGCACCGTTCTTAAGCAGTTGGTCGGCGACGATCTTCGCCGTATTGGAAGGGATGGCGAATCCAACGCCGCTACTGTATCCTGTCATCGAATTGATCGCGCTGTTAATCCCGATAACTTCGCCCTTGTAATTCAGAAGCGGTCCTCCCGAGTTTCCCGGGTTGATCGCGGCATCCGTCTGGATCATGTTGAAATAGCCCCGTACGCCGGAGACGGATTCGTTGTCTTGCACCAGGTTTTGCCGTCCCAGGGCGCTGACGTGCCCAAACGAAACCGATTCCGCCAAGCCGAACGGCGCGCCGATGGCGACGGCAATCTGTCCGGGACGAACCGAGGCGCTGTCTGCAAAGCGCGCAGCGACGAGCCCATCGGCATCGATCTTGACGAGAGCCAGGTCGCTAAGGGAATCGTCCGAGTCTCTGATAACCTTGCCCTTGATCTCACGCCCGTCGTGCAGCGTAACGCTGACCTCGTCAGCGCCCGCAACCACGTGGGCATTCGTAAGCAAATATCCATCGGAGCGATAGACTACGCCCGAGCCCTCTCCGCGATTCGTGCGAATAAGGACGACGGAAGGCGAGACTTGCTCGACCAGCTCCGTCCCAGCGAGGTCTAGCGATGCGAGAGAGCTAAGCTCGGCGCCGCCCATCACGGAGGCGGGAGCCTGCGCAACGGCCGGAGTCCGCGTGTTCAAAAGCGCGACGGTGCCCGCAGTACCGATCGCCGCTCCTGCGATAAGCGCCCATCCGAACTGGGACCTAAGTAATTTCCCAAATATATTCATTGTATGTGTTTCACCTCGAAAGTGTTCCTATTTTTATTAACCGCGCCTGTCCCAAAATCGTTTCAAACCCTTCTCTATTTCAACCTGTTTTACGCTCATCTCGCGGGCAAGGTTAGCCATCGAATTTCCATCGAGGACGATCGCAGCCGCTTTTTTGGCGCTTGACTCCTTACCTTTGGAGGCCACGAGGCAGGCCACCGTCTGATCAATGGTGAGGCCCTTTATGCGAAGGGCCTCGACTACGGTCGCGTCGACGTTGAACTCGGCTGCGGCGCCAGCAGCCAACCGGGCGCTCCGCTCTTTGCCGCTCTTGCGAAATGATGCCAAGATAGACCCCTTGCCCTCCGCCGGAACATCGCCGTCGATTCCAACCCAAACGTTGTCGACCTTCACGCTGGCAAAACCCTTTTGGCCATGCCACGGCGGGTTGCCGGACTTAGCTTCCACCTGATATACAGTGATGTTTGCGGCTCCGTCCGTATAGCGGAGCGCCGCCATCGTGCGGCGGGGGCGCGTAATGGCATCCGCGCCGATGAATAAAAACCCGTACGGCAAACTCACCGGATTTATCGGCGCAAAGTCAACGGCCTTCGCAAGCGACGAGAGCGACGGCTGCTTAACCGGAGCGCGAATTCGAATTTCCTTCGGCCGTCCGACAAACCGCTGCTCAAAAACGTCCGCGGGCAAGGACTTGGGAAATTCAATGCTCAGCGTGTCGCTTAGGACCTGTTTCTTTCCGTCGGGGTCTGCCCATTCAACCCGAAGCAGAACGAATTTCGAATTGTCGATCCAGTATCTACGCGTGTAAAGGTATTTCGTCGCCCTGGGAGCAAGTTTCACTCTTGCCGCCGTGCGAGACGCCAACTTGACTTCCGCTTCCTGGGTTATCGAATAATTCTGCAGGAGAAGTCGATACCGACGGTCCGCATCGTTGCGCCCCTGGGTTAGCAACGGTGAATCCTGGATCGTCAATTCTTTTCGGTCGGGATTGTACGAAACCCGCTTTTGGCCATCGTCGATAATTGCGAAGCCTTGCTTTGGAATTGGAGCAAGGACCAGCACCTTGTTCGCGCCGTTAGCCGCTTGGTCTCTACGAACGCGAACGGTTTCCGTTTCGCCCCACTCGGTCCATTCACGTATGCATGTATACGTGGTTTTTGCGTCGCGCTCGATCGCATTTTTGACGAGTCGCTGAGCGTGGGTGTCGAGTCCACCCCCAGTGTAGAGCGGCGCATGCATGAGCATCGCCAAAACCAAAACCCCGTTCATCGACACTTTGGCGCGCTAGTTGCCCTCTAGGCCCGCGGGCAAGGTGTTTGCCGGAAACGCGCCGGCGGCTGTGTTCCAATCCTGATCCAAAGCGATCTCATCGCCTGCACTCGGGACAGCAGATTCTGGTACCGAACCGGAACGGAAATACAAAACGGCAAATGCGGCTACTGCTGCTGCGGCGAATGCGACGGCCATACGCCATGTCGGCCAAATGGGACCCTCCGATTCCGCAGATGGAGCGGCCCTTCTAATGGCGTTTACCAGCCTATGCTGAAATTCGGGCGAGGGCGAATGGTCCGGCATGGATGAAACCGCGCGCTTTAATTTAAGACAATTCTCGTAGCCGGCTTTGCAATTTTCGCAAACAGCGAGATGCGCGCGGACATTAAGCATTTCACCGCCGGCAAGCTCGCCGTCGACGTACGCTGAAATTCGACTCTGCGCGTAATTGCAGTTCATCCCTGGTCGAGCTCCACGTATTTGTCGGGTCGAACCCTCTTAAGATGGTTGCGCAGTTGTTTCCGGCCGCGGTGAATTCTTGAGCGAACGGTTCCGATGGACGTCCTCATCAGTTCGGCGATCTCTTCATATGAAAAGCCTTCGAGGTCGGCCAGCAACACCGCGATGCGAAATTCGGCGGTCATTTTATTAAGCCCGTCCTGGATTTCGGCTTCCATCTGGTCCGTCATAAGCAGGCGCTCGGGCGACGCCCCGGCGTCCGGAAAATCCCAAGTCGTCCCTGTCTCCGGGTGCGGCTCATCGAGGCTGACGGTTCGCAGTTTCCCCCGCCGACGCATTTCGTCGATGTGGGCGTTGGTCATGATCCGGTAAAGCCAGCTTGCGAAAGGCAGATTCGGATCGTAGCGATGGAAGAAGCGAAAGGCCCGAATGTACGACTCTTGAACGAGATCCTCCGCATCAGGACGGTTGCCCGTGAGGCGGAGTGCCAAATGGAAAGCCTGGCGCTGCGTTCGGCTAAGCAATTCTTCGAATTGCTCGCTCCCGGTCGCGCTCGACGTTAGAAGTTCGGAGGTTGCTGCGGACAAATTCTCGTTTTCCTTGCTCTTCAAGTTACAATGACCTAACCTATTATAGTTCCTTGCCCGCCAAAACCTCGTAGACTCCCAAGAAGGAGAACGTCGCATAGGCGGCGAATGATGCCATGCAAACAGTGAGAAAGAAGAGGCCGCCTAGACTCCTTTCGCCCTTCGACGCGCGGCTCGTCCGTATTGTGCTACAGCGACCCGGCGTCGTGCGGGCCGAGCTCGCCGCGCAGATGGGCGTTAGCCAGGCTCGCGCTGCTGGCGCAGCTCGTGATTTGGTGCGCGCCGGCGCCCTTCGCGAATGCGGCCAAGCCCCCAGCAAAGGAGGCCGCCCCGCGACAAGACTCCTCGCGGCTCCCTCACTCGCCTACGCCTATGCTCACTCGGTCTCGAACGGGAGCCTCCGGTCGTCCATCGTGGACGCCGCCGGATGCGCTTCCAAGCCGCTGACCACGGCGCTTTCGGACCCAAAAAATATCGGCCGCCATCTCGACGAGATCGAAACCCTGCTCGCCGGCGGCAACGGCTTCAACGTGGTCGGCTCCACCGTCGTGCTGCCAGGCTCGCCGGGACCTGACAATCGCACCATCGGCAAAGCTCCTTGGCTGCACGGGGCCGTCACCCTCGAACTCGAGCGCCCCATGCTCACGAATGCCGAGGCGCTGCTGCGAGCCGAGAGCACGCGTGAGCCGGATCTTTTGGACCACTTGGCGCTCGCCATCGATCTCAACGACGGCGCTTCCGCTGTCGTGCGAACGCCGGAAGGCGCCTCGGTTCTGCTTAATCTGATGGGAACGCCCGGTCCGGAGCATGTTTACATGCGGCGCTCCTTCGCAAAGTTCGTAAAGGAAAACGCGGCGCGCCCCGACAGCTCGATTGCGATCCATGTACGCCAAGGGGCGCCGGAGGTCGAGGCGCTCCGATTAAGCGAATCAGAAGGCGACGTCGTCGCTTGCACACTCGTCGATGAGACTTCGGATTCGGTCGCGAAGTACATCGGATGGTTGGCGCGCATGATCCGCCCGGTGCACCTCGTCGTGGGCTCGTGGCTGTTCGCGGCGGGCATTCTGGACCCCAACGATATCAGCCGAAGGGTGCGCCGCCTGTGCCCGCCCGGCGTCGTCCAGCGGCTCGCTTTTCGTTGCATCGAAGGAGACGAAGGGTCCCATCTCGCAGGCGGTGGCCTTTGCGCCATAGAAAGGTGGCTTCAGCAAATGGAGTCGGACGCTTAGCGTCCAGTAAAGTGAGCGTCCGCAACGTAGCCGAAATTGGCGTTCCCCAAGATGGCCCTGTGCATCCATAGCGTGCTGGCTAATTCCGCCGCGCGGCCAAGGGAAGCGAGCCAGTTTGAGTACATCTTGACAAGCTCGGCCCTTGCGAAGCGCGGCTCCATCTCTTCTCCCGAAGCCACGCGCAGCTGCTCCGCGAGTTCTTGAAATTCCTCGCTTATCCTTAGCGCCTCACCCCGCGAACTGTTTTCGAGTGAACTCAGCCACGTCCCGAAACTGGCGAGGAAGTCTGCAAAGCGGGCTTCCGAAAGCCGCGCGACGGCATCTGGGGCTCCTCCGGTGAGCACGGACACAAGGCCATCTTCTGCTTCGCCGTAGTCGCAATGGATGATAAGGCATCGCGACCGCACCGTCGTTATGATCCTGCCGGCAGCGTCGCTGGTCAAGATGAAACGCCCCCAAGGCGGCGGCTCCTCCAGCGTTTTCAGCAGCGCATTTGCGGCATCGGCATTGAAGCGCTCCGCCCTCTGCACAAGGACGACTTTGTTCCGCGATATCGCCGGCATTGCCCCAAGAAAATCGCGTACGTTTGGCTGGAGATTCGCCCGGTCTGGCACGATTTGTCCCAGCGTTATGAGGTCGGATTTGCCGCTGGGCTCAACCACCAAAATGTCGGGACAGACCTGCCTCGCAAACGAAGAGCATGCCCGGCATTCGCCGCACGCGGAACCGTCTATCGGGTTAAGGCACAGAAACGCGCAGGCGATGATCTCGGAAACGGCATCCTGGCCGGCGCCTTCTTCGCCGGCGACGAGCAGAGGCGCCTCCGCATCGGCCCTGGTTAGCGCATGGGCCAGCCGCATCGCGCGGGGGCCGATTTTAGAAGCGCTCGAACTGGTCGACATCGAGCACAAAGGCGATGGCCCCGCCAACGGGCACTTTGATGGGATTGGGAACGAACGTTCCAACCGGCGAAGCGTCCGGCGGTAGGACGTTCACCATTTGCTCCCGCGTTTTGCAATTTTGTTGAATCAAGGAGAGGACGGACTCCTTTTCCTCATTCTCCACGCCGATCAAGAACGTGGTGTTGCCCTCACGCAGAAACCCGCCGGTCGAACCGATGATCGTGAACTTGTAGCCTTGGCGAACCAAGTCCTCGACAACGCGGTTGCGGTCCGAGTTATGAACAACGGCGACAATTAGCTTCAACGCCCCTATTATGCCCGCTCCTCGATACGGTATCCGGCGGCGACAAGCGCATTCCAGCCGCCCAAGACCGCCCTCGCGTTGGCATATCCTGCCGCTTGCAAATCTTTCGCCGCACGGGCGCTTGTAGCTTCGTTCGCTCACGTGCAAAACAAGGCGATCCAATCTTGCGGCTCAAAGCCCATCGACTGCGCGGATCGCACAGGGTCTTCCGGATCGACGCGAACGGATCCCGCGATGATCTCGTTCGAGTCCATAAATCCGGTGCTCGATCTTACGTCGGCAAGCTTCATTTGCGGCGTCAGCGCATCCGGGCGAATGACGAGGTCGAGATCGTCCACAGAAACGCGCCCGGTCACGCGCAGCTGGTGCATTCGGTTCGTCGGCGGGCCTGGTCCCTCCTTTCGCGACGGCTTGGCAGCAAGGGCGGTGATGGATCCACCATGAACGACGATGGACAGCAGCACGACGACGCCGCAGACCGCGAACAGTCTTTCGGACCCGGCCACCCCGTCGAATGCCGGAATCA
>DASSBY010000220.1:0-2724 GCA_035698285.1 Fimbriimonadales bacterium
CGTTAAGCGTTCGGTTTTGATAAGGTTATCGTCAGGGTCGCGGACTTCCACGACCGCCTCCAAATTGGCGGGAATCGCATAGTTTTCGCCGACGAGGCGCTTCAATACGCATTTATACTGAATGAGATCGCCGGGGCGATAGATCGGCCTATCGGTATAAACGAAAATCTGCAGGTCCTGCATGCCCTCGTTTTCGTATTGATTAAACCCTACGATGGCGCGCGATGAGCCTACAGAGGCAACGGCTGTGCATTCGCCCGCCTGGATGCCAGGAGGCAATTGGAACCGCAGCAGGCCGTCCGCGCCCGTGCTTCCGACGCTAAATTGCTCCGCCTTTTGGTGGACCGTAATTGGGGCGGCAGAAATTGCCGCGCCGGTTTGGATGTTTGTGGCGAAACACAGGAAGTCCTTTCCCGACTTTTTCAAAATGAGCGCGACGTCCGAAATGGCGACCCAAGTGCCGGATTCTTCGCTGGAGGTCGAAGCCGAAACCCAATACATTCCTGGGCCGAGCGCAGGAAGACCGACGTCTTCCACGTAAGCGCCCTCGGCGTCTCTTCGCACGATTTCGTGGCGTATTGCCTCTAGCGGCGTGAATATATTGCGATTTTCCGTGTTAAGTCCGGAGTTCCAACGGTAGGATGCGGACAACACAGACTGGAGCCCGCCGCTGCTTGCGAGTTCGTTGAAATTTACGGCGTAAATGTGTACGTCGATACTGTCGTCGAACCCGAACCCCTCGGCATAAACGCTTCCGCGCTCCTTCGTGAAAAAAACGTGCTGCCCTGCGCTCATGCGCAAATAGGGTTTGGCCGGCTGCAATTCCAAAGAAATCGGAGCGTTCGTTCCCTCGGTGATCGTGAATTTCGTCTCCTTCATCGCGTGCGCCTTCGCATAGGCTTCCACGGAATAAGTACCGGCGGGCAGACTGGAGAACGAAAATGAGCCGTTGGCATCCGTTTTTACCGTCCGGTTTGCGGCGTGCCAATCCGGGACGTCGAACTGGGGCCGAAGGACGACGGTGGCTCCTGGCAATCCGCGGCTATTCTCGGCCATGATTGCGAGCCCTTTTATGGAGCCGATGGGAGTTTCATCGCGCACGCCGACGGCCAGCAAGATGCCGGCGAGCAGCAGCCCGACAAGAGCGGGGAAGGCGCGCGATCTAAACATGATTTTCCTCTTTGCGCCCGCGGCCGAAAAGAAATTCCGCGACAAGTACGAGCAGCACCGCAATTCCAAGCGCCCATCCAAGAAATCGAATTTTGGTATCCCGCTCTACAAATAAATGCGGAGCAACATATCCGAAAGTCGCGAGGACGGCTGCGCCGATGCCGGATGTTAGATTGAAAACACTAATCCGACCCGCGCCCGCAATCCCTAGGCATAGAGAAGCGAAGCCGAGCCCCAAAACAAATCCGATCGTTCCGCGAGAGCCGAGGACGAAGGGCAGCGCTACAATAAGGCAGAGCGAGATCAATCCGCCCACGCAAACGAGCGCCGGCGTCGCCTTGCCACGAAACCGATCGGCGATACCGGCTCCCCAATTGACGAGGGCGATGGGAAGCGCCGCGCCGAAAAGAAGCCCCATGACCGAGTATTGCTGGCCCACGTCGATAGAGCGCGATTCGGTAGGAAACATCTCGAGAAACAGGCGGTAGAAGCTGATCGCGACGACGATTCCGAGCGAGGAAAAGGCCGCGCGCGCATCCATGAGCAGCAGGAATGCCGCGCTGGATACCGCGAAAAGCCCTATCCCAAATCCTTGCATGAGGCCGAAAGCGATCGTCGCCCAGGCGAGCCAGAGAAGCGACCCGAGAGCGAACATGCTGGGATCGCGTCCGCGCGCATCCGAAACGATGAACGCGACGAAAGCCGCTGTTATCACCGAGCCTCCGATAACAAGGAACGCGTCGTTGAGGAAGAGATAGCGGCTGGCGATTAACTTTCCGGCGCCTATGAGAAGCAAGCCTCCGATCACTGCTGTAGAGTGTGCGCCCGCGGCCTTTCCGCGCTGTTTGTCAGAAAAGCGCCTCCACGCTGCGGCGATCGCGATGATCAGTGTGGCGGCGACGGCGAGAACGATCGGAGTGGCCTCTGCCCGATCGACGTTATCGCGAAACTGCCCGATTGCGGCAGCGCTTCCGAGAGCCGCCGCAAAAATGGTCGTAAGAAATGGCCATCGGACGGGCGCAGAGTTCGATGCCCGCAGGATCGCCGCCGTCACAGCCGAGCCGATGACGACGCCGAGCTGAAGCGGCAGCCGGTCGGGGGGAGCTGCGAGAAGTGTTGCGCCAATCCCGCCCGTCGCCAGCCCCGCCGGAACGACGAGCGGACGAAATCCGTCGCCAAGCGGCCTCTCGGCTATGTTGGCCACGACGGCGATAAATGAGCCAACCGCCGCACCTCCTGCGAGACCCATAGCGCCAAAGTACCACCCGGCCAAAAGTCCTATAGCGACGGCCGCGACGACCGTCAAAAAGCCGGCTGACAGCGATTGGACCTCCTTCCAAAAGCGTGTCGGCTCGGCATCGGCGGCCGTTTTCGACCTACCCGACCATAACCAGGAGTCCAAAAGTAGACTCAAAACGGCGACGCCGACGGCCATCCAAGGCACTAAAGTATCCATGTTGTGTTAATCTTGCCCCTACACGGTTTAGACGAAGATACACGAAAAAGTCATGCAAAAGGATTGTTTTCTTGCAACTCCGCGTAAGCATTGATATA
>DASSBY010000221.1:0-5241 GCA_035698285.1 Fimbriimonadales bacterium
TCAGAATTTCGTCGCCTGTGAACTGTACGAGTCCGCGCTCCTGGTCGCTCATGATTTCGCGAAGGGCGCTGGCGCGCTGGCGCCGGACGTCTTTGACGCCCGTGAGGACGTTTTGGGATGCGATACCTCCCGTGTGGAAGGTACGCATCGTAAGCTGCGTGCCCGGTTCGCCGATCGATTGAGCGGCAATGATGCCGACGGCTACTCCGACCTCGACCTGCCGGCCGCTACTCATGTCGTTGCCGTAGCAAGCGGAGCAGACGCCCTGTTCGAGTTCGCAGGTGAGCGTGCTGCGCAGGAAGACTTCAATTTCGCCTCGGTCGCCGATCCCGAAGCCGGCCTTGCGATGTTCCTTTTCGAGGGCCTCGGTCGCCTTTGGCGTTTCAGCCTTTTCGCGTTGCTTAGTATAAGCCTTGTCGATCGCCGTGATAGCTGCCGCGGCTTCTTCGCTGACGATCTTGTTCTCTTCGACGAGCACGGTCCCGTTTCTGGGGTCCTTGATTTCCGCAAGGGAAGTGCGGCCGCGGACGCGGTTGCCAAGCTCTTCGATCGTTTCGCCTTCGCTTACGAGCTTATGAACCCAAATGCCCTCGGTGGTTCCGCAGTCGATGTCTTTGACGACGGCGTCCTGGGCGACGTCTACGAGGCGCCGCGTCAGGTAGCCGGCATCCGCCGTTCGGAGGGCCGTGTCGGCGAGTCCCTTGCGGGCGCCGTGCGTCGACGCGAAATACTCGAAAACGCCGAGACCTTCGTGGAAGTTCGACCGGATCGGCATATCCTCGATGAGGTTTCCGAAGGGGTCGGTCATAAGGCCGCGCATGCCTGTCAACTGCGTAAGCTGCTTGATCGAGCCTCGGGCTCCGCTATCGGTGACGATGCTGAGCGGGTTCAGCTGCTCGATTCCTTCGAGGATCGCTTCGGCGACGTCGTCGCGGGCGTTGCTCCAGCTGTCCAAAACCTTTCGCCGACGTTCGTCGTTCGACATCATGCCGCGCTCGTACTGTTGGTTGAACTTCTTGACGTCTTCGTCAGCCTTGGCGATGATCTCGAGGCGGCGTTCGGGCGGATCCATGTCCGTGATGGCGATGGTTAGCCCGTACTGCGTGGCCCATTTGAAGCCAAGCTCCTTGAGCGAGTCGAGCAGTTTGATCGTCGTTTCATTGCCTGCAGCGAGCCTGACCTCGCTGATGAGCGTTGCCATATTCGCCTTCTTGAGGTCCATGGCCAGCCATTCGTCGCGATATCTAAATTTCGGCGGCAAGATTTGATGGAAGATCATCTGTCCCGGAGTCATCTCGCGCACGACGGTTTCGGTTTCGCCGTCTGAACCATCCGCGACGGGTCTGGTCAAGCGAACGAAAACGGGATCGTTGAGACCGATCCGCAATGACTGATCTGGGTGGTCCACCAGCACGATGGCTTCATCAGGGGAAGCATAGGTCATCGGAGCAGGGTGCTTCTGCGGGTCTTTCTTATGAAGAGCGACTGCCTCGTCGAACTTCCGTTTGGATTCAGCGTTCACGAAGGTAAGCGCGTAGCCTCCGAGTACGATGTCCTGGATCGGCGAAATCGTTGGGCGGCCATCGGCGGGGGAGAAAAGGTTGTGCGTGCTGAGCATCAAGATGCGAGCTTCAGCTTGGGCGGCGACACTGAGCGGGACGTGAACTGCCATTTGATCGCCGTCGAAGTCAGCGTTGTACGCGTGGCATACGAGCGGATGGACCTGAATGGCCTTGCCGTCGACAAGCACGGGTTCGAACGCTTGGATACCGAGGCGGTGAAGCGTTGGCGCGCGGTTGAGAAGCACCGGGTGCTCCTTGATAACCTCTTCAAGACCGTCCCAGACCGCCGGGTGCATGCGGTCGATCATGCGTTTTGCCGTCTTGATGTTCTGCGTCAGCTTTCTCTCGACAAGCGTCTTCATGACAAACGGCTTGAAAAGCTCGAGCGCCATTTCCTTGGGCAGGCCGCATTGGTGCAGCTTGAGATGCGGACCGACGACGATCACAGATCGCCCGGAATAGTCGACGCGCTTGCCGAGGAGGTTCTTTCGGAAACGGCCTTCCTTTCCTTTGAGCATATCACTCAGCGACTTGAGCGGGCGGCTGTTGCTGCCTACCACTGGACGCGCACGCCGTCCATTGTCGACGAGTGCGTCTACGGCCTCTTGCAGCAGGCGCTTTTCGTGGTTGATGATCGATTCCGGAGCGCGGATATCGATAATCTTCTTAAGCCGATTGTTGCGGTTAATAATGCGCCGGTAGAGATCGTTTAGATCGGACGTAGCAAAACGGCCGCCGTCGAGCTGCACCATCGGTCGCAACTCCGGCGAAATAACCGGCACATTTTCCAGAACCATCCATTCGGGACGCGTCTTCGATCCGACGAGCGCCTCCGCGATTTCGAGGCGCTTGATGGCGCGGATTCGCTTCGGCCCCGTTGTGCGCAAAATCATCGTTCGCAGTTCTTTGGCGAGACCTTCGAGATCGACTTTCGCGAGCAATTCTTTGATCGCCGCTGCGCCAATCCCGGCGTGAACCATCGAGCTGTAATCCTTTCCAGTGCGGCGGGAAACGGCTGCGAGCATTCTGTCGACGGCTCTAAATTTGTCTTCTTCGAGAAGCTGGTTGCGCTCCAGCTTTTGAAGGACTTCCAGAGCGACATCGAGTTCCTTTTCTCGGTCTGCGCTATCGCGCTGTTCGGCCTTGATACGGTCGTTTATGGCCTTGGTTCGATCCTTGATGATGCTTTCGTCGTATTCGTCTTTGTTTTCTTCTAGCTCTTCTGCGAAGTTCGAATTGATTTCTTCTTCGAGTTCAGACATTTGTTGGCTGACAGCCTGCTTTTCGAGGTCTACCGACTCGCGAATCTCTTCCTCGCCGGCGTCCAAGCCTTCGCGGTCGAGATCGATGACGATAAAGCTTGCGAAATAGATAACCCGTTCGAGCAAGCGCGGAGAGATTTCCAAAATGAGCGAAAGCGGGGAAGGCACGCCCTTGAGATACCAAATGTGGCACACGGGCGCGGCCAACTCAATGTGGCCCATGCGTTCGCGGCGAACCCGCGAACGCGTGACCTCGACCCCGCATCGCTCGCAAACGATGCCCTTATATTTGACCTTCTTATAGCGGCCGCAATGGCACTCCCAGTCCTTTACAGGACCGAAAATACGCTCACAGAAAAGGCCGTCCCGCTCCGGTTTGAAAGTGCGATAGTTGATGGTTTCGGGTTTTTTCACCTCGCCATGCGACCATCCCACGATGTCCTCGGGGCTCGCGATTCCTATTCTGATTCGATCAAATGACGTTACGTCGGGCATATTGTTTAGTAAGAACTCCTTTAACTCTTCTTCGGTCTACCGCGCCGCTTGGGAGCGGCGCCGGCAGCTTTCGCTGGTCGGCCCCGACGCTTTGGAGCGGCCTTCGGCGCAGCCATACCTGTCGCCTTTGCCGGTCTCCCTCGGCGCTTGGGAGCGGACGAAGCAGCCGTTCCGGCCGCTTTGGCAGGTCTGCCTCGGCGCTTTGGAGCGGCCTTCGGCGCAGCCATACCTGTCGCCTTTGCCGGTCTCCCTCGGCGCTTGGGAGCGGACGACGCAGCCGTTCCGGCCGCTTTGGCAGGTCTGCCTCGGCGCTTAGGAGCGGACGAGGCGGCAGCCGTTCCGGTAGCCTTTGCCGGTCGGCCCCTGCGCTTAGGAGCGGATGTCTTTGAGGAAGCGGCCTTGGCGGGTCTGCCGCGGCGCTTCGGGGCGGTCGAGGAAGTCATCGACTTCGCGGGTCGGCCACGGCGCTTGGGGGCAGCCGATGCCGTCGAGGCTGATTTGGCCGGCCGTCCGCGGCGCTTTGGAGCAGCGGCGCCCATCGAGGAGGCAGCCTTGCGGCCCCTCCTTGCGGGCGCTGCCTTCTTGGCGGCGCCGGGCTTGCGTCCTCGTCGGGCGGGAGCCTTGGCGGCTGTTCCGTCCGGAACGAGTTCCATAAACGCGATTTTAGCGGCATTGATGTATTGCGAACCATCTTTGCCTTTAACCTCGATGAGAGTGGCTCCGGAATCCATTTTCTTGCGAATGCCGGTCGCCATCAGTTTGGCGCCACGGTCACTTTCCGCTTTGATAACGGTTTCCGCGCCCTCTTCGAACACGACTCTTACACTTGCCATATGTTTATTTGGTCCTCCATCCTTGGTAGGCTCTTTCGAGCCGTCCCGTAATGTCGTTAGGAGAAACCGACCGTCCTTGCAAGACGCATGTCTTCGCCGGATGTCGGTTCATCCATATCTTTCAAGTTGATCTCGCGATGATTTGCATCTTCGACTACAACCTTAAGACAAAGACTGCGTAACTCATTCACAAGAATCTTAAAAGACTCCGGAATTCCCGGTTCTAGTATTGTATCGCCTCTGACAATACTTTCGTACGTTTTTACGCGGCCCATTACGTCATCCGACTTGATTGTGAGGATTTCTTGAAGAATTGAGGCTGCTCCATAGGCTTCCAAGGCCCAAACTTCCATTTCGCCGAACCTCTGCCCGCCGAATTGCGCCTTGCCGCCAAGGGGCTGCTGTGTCACGAGCGAATATGGACCGATGCTTCGCGCGTGAACTTTTTCTTCCGCGAGATGCTCGAGTTTGAGCATGTAGATTATTCCGACCGTGATCGGATTGGGAATAGTGTCGCCGGTAAGACCGTCTCGGATTAAGCTTTTGCCGCTCGATTCTTCGATTCCTACTCGGCGCCACACGTTTTCGCGGATTCGTTCGATGACCGATGCATAAACGGCGTCATCGGCCTTATGGGGAGGCTCGTTTTCGACTATTTCGATAATCGCCTCCGGGTCAATGTCCTTAACATTGGTTACAGCGTCCGCAGCTACGATACGCGATATGGATTCCAAACGCGTTTCTCCGAGGCTGCGAAGAGCGCTTTCCGTCGTTTTGAGCATTTCATCGACCGTCGCGTCGGGATCGAAAGTGATATCGAGAGAAAGTTCCGAGCGGACGTACGCTTGGAGCACTTCGCGCCGCGTTTTTTCGGCCATCCGCGCGAGATCCTGCATGATTTCCTCTTCGGTGCTGCCTTCGAACGCGGGGCAGATGTAATTTACTCCCAGCGCTTTGCCGGCAAATCCCAAGTGCGTTTCCAGGATTTGGCCAATATTCATTCGGCTGGGAACGCCGAGGGGGTTCAAAACGATGTCGACTGGAGTGCCGTCTTGCAAAACCGGCATATCTTCAACCGGGACGATCTTG
>DASSBY010000222.1:0-3097 GCA_035698285.1 Fimbriimonadales bacterium
GGAATGGCCGCTCGAATCGAGCGGCCATTACGGCGATTATCCGCCGCCTTTTTTCTTGTCTTTGTTTTTCGACTTCGTGTCTTTGGACCTGGACTTGCTCTTGGATTCACTGCCTTTGGCAGTCGGATCGAAAACTTTGCCCTTCGAGGACGTCCGGCTCCTTGGTCTTTGCTTGTGGTTGCCGAATGGGTTTCGCGTATCATAGCGAGGATCCCAGGCTCCGCCGACCCTGCCGTAGTCCGAGTTTCGCAGGTTGTCGACCATGTCGCGGAAACTTCGGTGCCGATCGCGAGCAGCTTTATCGGCGGTGTAAATGTCTGCCCAAGGCAGGTTCTTCGAGCGCGCCCAATCGAGATCCTTTCGAGAAACTTTCTTTAGACGGTCTCGCCACAGAGCATCGGCGAAGTCACTGTCGCTAACCGAGTCCCAATTTTTGCGCATCTTGTTGAATTCGCCGGGGTTCATGCCCAGCTTATGGGCAATTTCGCCCCAGCCGTACCCCTCGCCGCGAAGCCTGAAGACCTCGTCCATCTTGCCGCTCTTCCGGAAGTACAGAGCGGATATCAAGTCGTCGCCGCGCATGCCGAAGCGGCTGCGGGTATCGACGACCACGCTCGGATCGAGGTGAAAATCGCGGCTCAGCCCGCCGACGAGGGCGGCGTCCCGCCACGACAGCTTGTATCGATCCATGATGCCATCGATGAAATCGTCCGCTATTGCGGGAATGGCCAATGCCATCAACAAAAACCCTAGTGTCTTCTTCATATTTGTTTGCTTGCCTCCTGCGTATTAAGACGCTCGAGGTCCGCTTGTTAGACACCCGCGACGTTTGCCAGGTTCCCGAGAGGCGGCTCTCGGCTGGTTCTCGCTGGCCGGTGGCACCTGAGTCTGCAATCGCAGCGGTTGGCTAAATCACTGGCGCCAAGGTCGCAGCCAGGTTCAAATCGCTTCCAGTGTGTCAGGAACAAGCTTCTTGCCGACACCCGAGACCAATACTGTTCCCGCCCGACGAGACCCTGCCTCTCGTCATCCGAGGAAATGCCTCTTCGTCTCGCGAGGCAAGGCGGGCCGGAATGCGAAAAGGAGGATGCCGGTCGTCCAGAGTTCTAAAGAAGCCCGAAATCTCGCATGGCCCCTTCGACTGTCGCTTTCTGATCGGCCGTCAGAGGAACGATCGGGAGCCTCGCGTGGGCCATATTGAAGCCCTTCAGCGTCAGCGCATATTTGACCGGCGCCGGGCTCGTCGTGCAAAAAATCGCTTTGACCAGCGGCGTGAACTTCTTGTTCATCCCGGCCGCCTCGTAGGGCGACTTGAAGAACGTTTCCATCATCTCCATCATCTGCTTCCCTGCGACGTGAGCCGCCACGCTGACGACGCCGATGCCGCCAACACTCAATACCGGCAGCGTAAGCGCATCGTCGCCCGAATAAATTCTAAAGCCGTCCGGCATGCCAGCGGCCACATCCGCGATCTGGCCAAGGCTGCCGCTGGCCTCCTTCACGGCGCAGATGTTGTCGACATCGCTCGCAAGCCGCAAAAGGGTCGGCGTTTCGATGTTGACCGCCGTGCGGCCCTGGATGTTGTAGAGCATGACCGGGAGGTCGGTGCCGCCGGCGATGGTCTTGAAGTGCTGATAAAGCCCTTCCTGCGATGGCTTGTTGTAGTACGGCGACACGAGCATGATGCCGTGGGCGCCCATCTCGGTCGCGGCTCCGGTCATCTTGATGCTGTGCTCCGTGTCGTAGGTGCCCGCGCCAAAAACGACGGCAGCGCGGTCGCGAACGGCCCCCAAAATCACTTTCAGGATTTCGAGCTTCTCCGAGTCGGAAAGGGTGGGAGATTCCGCCGTGGTTCCGGAGACCACGATGCCGGTGTTGCGCTGCTCGTCCACGAGGTGCGCCGCAAGACGCTCGACTTCGGCGTAATCGACGCTTCCATCCTCCTTCATCGGGGTCGCCATCGCGGTAAGAAGCGGCCCCCATTCTTTCGGAGAGGAAAATGCGCCCATGGCTACACCATACCACCAGCTTGGGGCTCGACGAGCGGAATGAAGCCGCTAGTTAAAGAAGCGCCATCGGGCGTAGTCTATCCGTGCAAACCACGGGTAGGTGAAGCGAGGCCCGGTGCTGCTGTAACGGAATTTCGCACGGACTTTTCCGGTTCCATCTTGGATGAAACGGTGGGCTTCCTCAACGTCGACCACTTTCAGGTCGTCTATCTGTGAGACTTCGCCTGCGCCAACTTCGGTCCAGGTCTTCAACTCAAAGTCGAACAGCATGATCGTTTGCAAGACATGCGTATCCCCGCTTGATTCGATCCCCATCTCAATAATGTTGGCGTCCTGTTGATCGGTCCTACTGTCCACCTCGATTTCGATCGGTGGCTGCCCTGAAAAGAATACGAGTCCCGGCCGAATAACCAATCGTTGGTCGTCGGCATCCTGGATGTCTGCCAGCCCGCCCGAGGCCACATTTCCCCTGATAATTTCTAGCGAAGCGGCCAAGCTTTGGAAGCCCAGCGACGGATCACTTGCGCAACGATGATAGTTGCCATAGGATCCATAGATCATAAGGCCACCGTTCCATGCCAAATCCGTGATGTTTTCGACTTTGGCGTCGAACATACGAACCGTCCTCAGCAGGTCCAAAGAGTAAATCTTGAGGCTGCCATCATAGCAGGCAAGCAAATGACTATCGGGGGAAAAGGCAACCCCCCGACCAGGCAAGGTCGCAACGAGCATGCCGGAATTTCGGACATCACGAAGCTCGGTGCCGATGAGGACCCAATGATTGTCGGGCGAAAAGATCCCCGGTCCGGCGAAATGGTCAATAGTAAATAGGAGGACCCCGTCAGGACAGTTAATGACTTCCGTGCGGCCTCCGGACGGACCGTCCAGCGCGATGGCTGTCAACTGCCCGTCCGGAGACAGCGTCCGATAAGCTTCCCACTGCGATCCTGGCACGACGTCGTACCAATGCCACAGGATATGGCCGGTTAGAACCTCAGTACAGTAGGTGTCAATCCAGGTATTGCCTTTGTCCCCCTTGTATTCGATCGTTCCGGACAGACAGGTGAAATTGCTTGCCACGTCCGCTG
>DASSBY010000223.1:0-3805 GCA_035698285.1 Fimbriimonadales bacterium
TCGCATTTCGTGATTTGCAAATCCGCGGGGCCGGCGAGCTTCTCGGCGCAAAGCAGCATGGCACGATGCAGACGGTTGGCTATTCGCTCTACACGCAACTGGTGGAAGACGCCATTAAGCAATTGAAAATTGCGTTTGACGAAGGCGGCGAAAGCGCCGCGCGCCTTTCTCCGGTCGACTTTGACAAAGGCGTGGAATTTCATCCGCTTCCGGATTTCGATCTGCCCGCAGAGGCTTATTTGCCGAACAGTTACATCGAAGACGAAAATCAGCGACTTTTCTTTTATAAGAAACTCATGGATGCGCGGGACGAGGCAGCCGTCGCCGACGTCGAAACCGAGCTCGCGGATCGCTACGGTCCCTTGCCCGCGGAGGCCGCGTCCGCAGCCAAGCTGGTCCGCCTTCGCATCGTTGCGCAAGGCATCGGCGTTCAGAAAATAAGCGGACGGTTCAGCCGGATGACCGTATACTTCGCGAAGGGCAAAGAGCTGCCTCTCGCCGTGGTACACAAGCTGGCCAAAGGCAAACGTCCTGGCGTCCAAAAGCCCGACCGCATCGAATGGGACTACGGAAAGGAGCCTCTCGCCTCGGTCGAATCTCTGTTCACGCTTCTCGGAACCCTTAAAGAAGAAGCTGCCGCCGCCAGGGCCGCGCGAGCCGCCCGTCTGTAGCTCCGAGCTCCGATGTGTAGCTCCGATGTGTAGCTCCGATGTCTAGCTCCGATGTGTAGCGCCGGCATCCTGCCGGCAAACCGATTCAACATTCTATTGTAGCGCCGGCATCCTGCCGGCAAGCCGACTCAAGATTCTATTGTAGCGCCGCCGTCCTGCCGGCATCCCCTAAAACCGCATAGCGTCCCCTGCTCAAGTTCGCGGGGTATCCTTTAGCCCCTGCCGCGCGCTCGTAGCTCAGTGGATAGAGCAACAGGTTGCGGACCTGTAGGTCGGAGGTTCGAGTCCTCTCGAGCGCGCCAATCTCCTCTCCTATCGCATAAGCGAGGAAATATCCACGATCATATTTTGGCCGGACCCCGTGGAAACGTTCGGCAGCTGCCCGTTCCATTTTTCGATCCATTCCCGCGCAATTACCAAATTTCCGCCTTGCGCCTTTAGCGCCGCCCCCGTGAGCCGGGCCGACTCCGCTTGCCCTCGAGCGCGCGTTATTTGCGTTTGCATTTCAAGCTCAGCCTGCTGAAGCACATACTTTTGCTTTTCCGCTTGCTGTTGAGCGACCTGTTTTTCCTCGATCGCCTTGTTGAATTCCTGCGAAAAATCGAAGTTGACGATCGACAATCCGTTGGGCTCGACGACGATGTAATAAGGCGTCAGCCGCGCGACGAGATCTACCTGAACGTCTTCCTTGACCTTGGATCGAAATTTGATCAATTCCTCCGCCGTAAATTTCGACGTAACGACCTTGAGCGATTCTTGCACCGCAGGGTCGATAATTCTCTCCACGTATTCGTTCCCAACGTTCCGGTAAAGGAGATCGACCTTGTTTGGATCGACGTGAAAGTTCAAGGCCAACTGCGCCGTTACGATCTGCAAATCCCGCGACGCGGCCGAGGCCTGGCTCGACTCTTTCTGTGTTCGAACCTCCATCAATTCCGTCGAATTAACAAATGGCACGATCAGATGGATTCCCTCAGGCAGGTTGCCCACGACCGCGCCAAACTGCATTTTTACCGCTCGGTAGCCCGCTGGAACGATAATGATCCCTGAGAAAATGATCCCCGCGATGATAAGCAAAACGCCGATAACCCGGCCGATCCACGACCAAGGCGACAGGTTCACCGTCTCCGGCGTTCTTCGATTCAATCCCCGAACGACCGCCGACGCAACGAAAACAAGAATCCCGATGAAAGCTAAAAACACTAGTTTGTCCCGAGGTTGGGACGATCCGACGTGGGAGAACGCCGCATTACGGCCTTAGCCGCCAGACCTGCAGTCCCTTCGGATGCTCCGGATCAGGCGGAAACGCCTTGTCCAAAACGTATTTGTCCTTGAAAGCTTCCGCGAAATCCGGGTCCAGCATCTTCTGTTCGCCCCGGGTTACCGCGGTGTCGATATCTTTTGGGTGATCGATCCACGTATGCGCCCCGTTGTCCCTGATTCGAGGAATCTGCGAGAGCGTCGTTATGCCGCTGAAATCGAAGATGCGGCATCTGGTGGCGTAGAACCCTATCTCCGCCATGCCGGCGATCCCGACGCTATGCGTAGGCGGTTTCGCTTCTAGGTATCGCCCCACGTCTCGAAATGCGGCTGCCCCCGGATCTACTTTGGGTGCCACTTGCCAGCATGCAAAGCCCACCGCCGCGATGCACGCCACTGAAACCGCCGTGCTTAGGTTCTCCCCAACCTTCTCGCCGGATACTTGCGAAAGCAGCCAACCACAGCAAAGCAGCATCGCAAGCGCATAAGGGACTGCGTACCAAAACTCGTCAGGAATCCAAAGCCGCCAGTAAATGACGAAGTCGATGGCTTGGAAGGCGACATAAGCCGCGATGGCGCCCGCCGCCCTGCTTCGTTCAAACCCTGCCCATGCCAGTCCGCAAAACGCTACCGCTCCAGCAAGTATGGCTCCCCCTATGCCAAAGAAGAATTCCGCAACCCAGTGCCCCGCTCCGACAGCATAGTCGTGGAAATAATAAAGTGTTCCGCCGAGAGCGAGCTTTGAGTTCAATGTCGTCGGAGCCGAAACGCCAAAGTAGAGCGAAGAAAAAGCGAGCCATGGAATCAAGATCGCCCCGAAATAGAGCACACCTCGCCCCAGATCGCTTCCCTTCCGCGTACGCATCGAGGACAGGATCAATATCGCCGCGAGAATCGCCACATCGTGCCGAGACAGCACGGCGAGCCCCAGCAGTACACCCATGAGCCCGAGCTTGCGCTCTCGATAAGCCAGCAGCGCCCCGAACGACAGCCCCGCAGTCATCATCGCGTCGAGCCCGATCGTTTTCAAGGCGAGCGGCGCAGCGACCATAAAGCAGGCGACCGCCGCCGCCAAAAAGCTGCGCTGCTTGTCGCCCAGCATGAGCAAATACGCGAGGATCGCGACAACCGGCATGGCGAAACAAAAAAGCACGACCGGCGCCGCGAGCGCACTAGCTTCGGGGGACACGCCGAAAATAGACGCGACCGAAGCGACAAGCAGAAGCAGAAGTAGCGTCAACGGCGACGTTACCGGTTGAACTCCCATATCACCCGCGTTGTAGCGCAGCCCCTGCCCTTCGAGCGCGTGCCGGACCATCCGCAGCGCGACGAACGCCCCATCCGAAATCGCATTTCGCGCGATCAAGGCGAATGCAACGCCGGCGATCGCCAAAGCCAGCAATACTACTGCGTCACGTTTCACCATTCATTCGCGACGAATGGCGACGCCGTTTCGATGGAGGATTTAGTTCAAATCAAACAGTTCGTCCGTCGTAAAATCACCGTCTTGGTCTATCTCGCCCAGGTTCTCCTTCTTAAAGTCCTCCGAGTGAAAGCCATAGCCGAAATCACCGGTTCGCATTTGCGGCCGCATCGCCTTGGCATGCCCGTCGCACCAGAGAACCGTGCCCACGGTGCGCGAGTGCCTTCCCTGAAATCCGGGAAACGCATTCGAAGGCGGATCGAGATAAGCGCTGCCCTCCAACGTCGGCGTCTCGTAGTCCCAGTTGTTGATCCGAGCACAGTCGCCGAATAGGACGGTCTCGGAAGGGGTCGCCATCTGACTCAGATTAACCGGGATGGGCGTTTCCACAAAATCGGGCGGATCGTAGCTGGACGGGCTAAGGTAAACATAGTTGTAGCCATATCCCGTT
>DASSBY010000224.1:0-3455 GCA_035698285.1 Fimbriimonadales bacterium
CGCGGTTTCAAAAGCCCGAGTGGCCGTTCCTCTGATCTATATGGGATACACGAATATGGCGATGAGGCGCGGATTCGGCAGATTTGCCCGTGATGCGCAGGCCTCAGGCGCGTCCGGCGTCATCCTTAGCGACATGACCCCCGACGAGGCTACCGAATGGAGGTCCGCAGCGAGGTCGGCGGAGCTCGATACGATATTTCTGGTAGCGCCGACATCTACCGACGAGCGCATACGCCTTGCAGCGGAGGCTTCCACCGGGTTCATTTATTGCGTTTCACGCACGGGCGTGACGGGCGCAGGCACGGTCGTCCCGCCCGAAGTGGTCGCCACGGTGGGAAGAATCCGTTCGCTTACCGATTTGCCCGTTTGCGTGGGCTTTGGAATTTCAACGAAGGAGCACGTGGAGATGGTGTGCAAGGTGGCGGACGGCGCGGTCGTTGGAAGCTACCTCGTGGATATGCTGCATCGCGTTTGGGGGTTTCCCAAGGGCCGAGATGAGATCGTCAATGCAATTCGAGCCCTAAAAGAAGGCACGTTACAGAGCCAATAAGAAGCCGAATTCTTCTGAATTATCCGGGTCGTCGCAAATGCGCTCTCCGATTGGCTTCGCTCCGCTGCGGGCGTACATTTGGTGCGCGGTCGCCAGTTTTTTATCCGACCAAATTTCCATCTCGACATAGCCCGCCTCGCGCGCTGCTTTTTGCGCGAATTCATAAAGCAGTTTTCCAAAACCTCGTCCCCGCTGATCCTTCGGCAAGTAGAGACGGTAAAGCTCGCATTTGGCAGGCGTGCGGCCCTTTATCCCAACCGTACCGATGATGCGTTCCCCCTCGGTGAGGACCCAAAAACCGCCGCCGGTTGCGTGGTAGTAATTGCGAACTTCTGCCGTGTCGTTGTTATAGCCGCCCTCCTCCCAGGTAAAGCCGTACTCGTCGAAGACGCCTTTGATGACGTCCCGAATGCCCGGCTCGTCGCCTTCTCGAAACTCGCGTATCTCCACGTTGCGCACGCCGAAATAGTACCGGGTAGACTCGGTAAGTGCGCTTGATGGTTATCGGTGCGACGGGCTTGTTGGGAAAAGACCTTGTCGCCGTCGCTTCTCGAATGGGTTGGGACGTAGACGCGCCCGCCAGTTATGAACTTGATATCACGAGCGAGGGCTCGGTCGCGGGATATCTCGAATGCTCCGACGCCCAATGGATCGTCAACTGCGCTGCGTACACCGACGTGGACGGCGCCGAGTCGCATCCCGAAGCGGCCAGAAGCCTTAATGATTCGGGGCCAGGATATTTGGGCCGATTCGCGGAGGGCCGGCGCATTATCCATGTCAGCACCGATTTTGTTTTCGACGGGTCGAAAGAATCGCCCTACGTAGAAGCCGATCCGGTGAATCCACTGCAGGTTTACGGCAAAACCAAGCTTGCTGGCGAGCGGGCGCTTTCCGACGTCGACCCGACAGCGATTATTGTGCGCACCGCTTGGCTTTACGGCGCAGCGCGCGATTGCTTCCCGTCGAAAATGATCCGCATGGCGCAGTCCGGAAAGCCGCTGCGCGTCGTCGACGACCGGTATGGAAGCCCCACTTATTCTCACGATTTGGCGACCGCCATCATGCATTTAGCTACCATCGGGCCAGCAGGCGGCATTTATAACGTCGTAAATTCCGGCCAGGCGACTTGGTACGACCTGGCGGCAGCGGCGATAACGGCTGCAGGCGCCGCGGTCGAGCTGCAATCGGCGGCAACGGAGGATTTTCCCGCGCCAGCCGATAGGCCCAAATACAGCGTGCTCGACACGGGCAAATATCAATCGCTTGGATTGTCTCCGCTGCCATATTGGACTGACGCAATCCGCCGGTACGTCGACGAAATGAAATTCAAAAGGAACTGAACGGAAACGGCAGCAGTTCGGATAAGCTGCGCCGCGTCTGACGACCTTCTGCATCGACCATCGTAACACTAACTTTCTGGGGGTCTCGCGCGAATTCCTGCATAACCTGCAGGCAGGCGCCGCATGGGGCACCGCCGTCGACCGTCGCGACCGCGCACGCTTCGACTGCGTGGCAGCCCGCGGCAACCATTTGAAACAACGCGCTGCGCTCGGCACAAATGCTCAGTCCTAAAGACGCGTTCTCAACGTTGCAGGCAGAATATATCTCACCGTCTTCGCCCAGAATGGCTGCTCCGACTTCGTACTTGGAATATGGCGCATAGGCCTTTTTCTGCCCCTCCAAAGCCGCTTGAATCAAATCTGTCATTCTGTAAATTCCACTACGGTGACGCCGGTACCGCCTTCGTGCTGTTCGGCGTCGTAAAATCGCGCGACGTCCTTCCGAGAGGCCAGCGCTTGGCGCACAATTTTGCGCAATATACCTTCGCCCTTTCCATGAACAATGCGCGCCTTCCTAATTCCTGCGAGCGAGGCGTCGTCGAAAAAGCGCTCGATCTCTTCTTTCGCGTCTTCCGCGCGCATATGCCGAATCACAAGTTCTGAAGAAGCCGTTTGTGACCGATCAAGAGATGCCTTCGCTCCTGTTTTGCGCTTTTCCATTTTCTCCGAAGCGCTCTTCACGATGGATACGTCCTCCCGAGGCACCGTCATTTTGAGGGACCCGAACTGGACGACGATTTTGTCCGACTTGGATATTTCTACGACTTTTCCCAATTGCGGCCTGCCTTTAATTGTCACGCTTGCACCGATGGTCGGCCTCGCGCCGGAAGGTTGGTGCGGCGTCGCCCTTTCGCGAGCTCGCTCGACGGCCGCCATCGCCGCGCGGCCTTCGACCCGAACCGCCTCCTTTTCGACTTCCGACAGCGTCGAGCGCTTGATCATTTCCAAAAGAGCGTCGTATTTTTGGCGCGACTCGCGGATCGCCATCTCGAACATTTCTTCCAGGCGATCCCGATCTTTTTCGCGCTTCTGACGCAGGCTCCGGCGCTCATTTTCAAGCGACTCCGTTTGTCCTTCGACCTCTCGGCGAAGAGCGGTTGCCCGGTCCCGCTCTTTGTGGGCTTCTCGAATCAGGTCGTCCAGATATCGAGATTTTTCTCGGTCCTCCTTTGCATTTTCTCCTGCCTGGTTTTCGGCGTCGTCTACGACCTGCTTCGGAATTCCGTAGCGACGCGCGATTTCCAGGGCGTGGCTGGCGCCGGTTGCGCCGGGGATTATGCGATACGTGGGCTTTAGAGACTCGGCATCGAATTCCATCGCAGCGGAAACAAAACGGTCATTTTGCAGCGCAAACTCTTTGATTTCGCCGTAGTGGGTGGATGCGACGATCACAGCTCCGAGCTCGGAAAGCCGGCTTAAGATAGCCTTGCCGAGCGCGGCCCCCTCTCGCGGATCCGTTCCTGCGCCGATTTCATCGAATAGGCATAACGAGCCTTCCTGAGCGTGCTTGAAAATCCTGCTTATATTCTTGAGATGTCCGCTGAACGTCGATAAGGACTGCTGCA
>DASSBY010000225.1:0-8042 GCA_035698285.1 Fimbriimonadales bacterium
AAATCTTGAACTTTGGACTCGCTTCGCGCGCCAAAGGGCTGGACCCGGTCGCCGGGTTTGAATGGTCGCGCGTAGAGGCGGCCGGAAAGCTTGGCCGAATCGACCATTGCGCGCAGCGACCGCCTTTCCTTGCCCGGCTCATCGTTGGACGGCCAGGCTGCGATGGACCAGCCGAGGTCGTCGCAAATAGTTTCACCGGGGACGGTGAGCGCCTGGCGATAGGGAAGGATGTGCTCCAGCTTCCGAATTTTGAGGGCAACTCCGCCGGCCTCCGCGACAACTGAACCGCCTTCGAAAGTTATCGCCGCGTGCACGCCGCTATGGATCGCGTCGGCGACGGCTTGGCACTGCGCGAAGTCTGGCGAGGCGCCCATCGCGGCGGCAATTAGGCGGACGCCTCGGCGAACGATGCTGGCCTGGGAATGGCGAAGGCGCTCGGCGGACAGACGGACTTCGCAGCCTGCCACCAGGAATTCGAGCGGATGGTCCGGTCGGATTTGGGCATCGGCGATTCGGGCGGCGGCAATCGAATCGAGGAAGCTTCCGTCCTCTCGCAAAATCGTCGAGAGCCGCAGTCCGTTTTCGACGGCGCGCGGGTTGATCGCCTCCAGAGCCGGGACTACGTTGTTGCGAATGGCGACCCGGGCGAAGCGCTCATCTTCGTTGGCTGGATCGTCGTGAAACCAGAGCGCGTGCTGCTCGCAATACTGTCGCGCTTCATCTCGCCGTGCCCACAGGAACGGGCGAATGATGCTGCCGCGGCGAACCGGAATCCCCGCCACGCCATCGAACCCCGTGCCCCTAACAATGTGCAGCAGCATCGTTTCGAAATTGTCGTCGGCGGAATGTGCGGTGGCGATTTTCGCTTGAAAGCTTGCCGAAACTTGCGCGAAGAACTCATAGCGAGCCCGGCGCCCGGCATCTTCGATGCCGATTTTGAAGTCATGTGCGATGGCGGGGACGTCGGCCTTTCCTCCGACGAAGGGGACGTTTATTTTCTCCGCCTCCTTTTCGCAACGCTCCATCTCTTCGTCTGCTTCCTTTCGCTGCCCGTGGTGCAAGTGCGCCGCGACGACTTTGTAACCGGCTTGTTTTAGAAGATGGAGCAGGCAGGTCGAATCCGCGCCGCCGGAATACCCGAGGACCACGGCTTCCTCCGGCTCCAGCAGCTTGTGCCACTCGATAAACGCGACAAGTCGTTCGATCATTTAGGGGGCGGGGTAGATGGGGCGGCGAAGGGGACTTGAACCCCCGGCCTCCTGAGCCACAGTCAGGCGCTCTAACCACTGAGCTACCGCCGCCAAGAGAAGGAAATTGTACCCGGATGGATGCGGGAGGCTGGCCGACGAAGACATGGGACGGTATGCGGGCGGATCGTTTCTATGTCTTTCCGCGCCCCGCGGGCCACAGGCTGCGGAAGTGCGATGAGGAATGTTCCGGCCCTCCAAACCTGCCACAATATGGGGCATGGTTCTTCCGGTTTTAGCCGTCGCGGCGGTTCTGGCGAGCCCAGTTATTGATTCACAGCTCGACAAGCTCGTCGCCTCCGTCCTCCCAACTGCCAGCGAGGACGCTTGGCTGAAGATTCCCTGGCGCAGCAGCCTCACCAAGGCGCGGGCCGAGGCGCAGGAGTCGGGCAAGCCGCTTTTCCTTTGGATGATGAACGGAAACCCACTCGGGAGCACGTGAAACAATGGACTGCTGGACCGTGCGTCCACTTTCAGCGATCCCAAAGTCGTCGCTCGTCTTAGCAACGAGTTCATCCCCGTTGCCGGCAATATTGCTGACCTCGCCTATAACCGAACCGACGAATCGAAATGGTTTATGGAAGCGGCGGGCAAGGTCAACTACCGCGTGCGCTCAGGCGATACCGTGCAGGGCTTTTACACGATGGCGGCGGACGGCGCCGCGTACGGCTTTGAAAATGTGCGCGATCCGAAGGTGGTCGACCGCATGCTGACCGAAGCGGAAGACGCCTTCCACAAGACTCCTCCGGCAAAGGTCGAAATCTCGACGGAAAACATCCCTTCCGTTTTCGCTCTCGCCCCGGAGAAGACCGTTTCGGTCGCACGCGTCTTTACCCGCGTCCGACCGATTCCGCTCGGCGCGAACGCCCTCAACAAGACGGTCGGCCGGGATCATCTCTGGATTCTCGGTTCGGACGTTCGCGCGATTTTCGACGCCGGCGCGAGGGAAGGAACGTTCAAAATGCCAGACCCTCTTGCAGGCCGCATCGTTCGGTTCAACCTGATAGACAACGTCCGAGGAGAACCTGACCTCTGGCTGCCGGACCAAGTCAAGAAGGCCGACTTTTCGATGAAGCTGATCAGCCATATGGGGACGCAAAGTATCTTTAGCTTCAACGGTTCGTACGCGCAAAAAACTTCCGATGGCAAGCGCGGCCTCGACGGAACGATAAGGGGCGAAATGACCCTCGATTCGGCCACGAACCGCGTTGTCCGCTTTCGGGCTTACGCCGAGGCGCAGGCTTGGGGCGATTCGAAGTTTACGAAATACGCACCGGACGGCAAGTTTGGCCTCGTGGTGGCGATGATCGACGTCGACGACAAGATCTCCGCGAACGTCCCGCCGGAAGGCATCCGACTGGCTAGCGAATACTTCGATCCGACGGTTCCGGTCCTGGCCGGCCGCCGCTAATCGTACAGCCGCTCGATCCGCCGGTCGGGAACGAGCCAGGTAATCGCGACGGCGATGTAGATGGCGAGCGCGAGGCGAGGTTCGATAAATGCCGCGCCTATTGCGGCGATGTATGCCGCTGTCGAAATCTTGCCTTTGGCGTCGGTTCCAATCGCGAATTTCAGGGTCGACTCCGCGCCGTGCTTGCGCATGATCGTGGCCTGCAAAAGCGTGTAGGCTGCTGCGGAGCCGAGCAGCACGATTCCGTAAAGAGCACACGGCGCCACCGCGAGCGGATTCTCTCCTAGCCAAGCTGTAGCGAATGGCGTTAGGGAAAGCCAGAACAACATGTGAAGGTTAGCCCAAAGAATCGCGCCGTTGACCCTATCGGCCGTCTGCAACAGGTGGTGGTGGTTGTTCCAGTAGATCCCCAGGAAGACGAAGCTCATAAGGTAGGCAAGGAAGTTAGGAAGCACGCCTCGCAACGACTGCCAGTCGACGTCGTGGGGCGGGCGCAGCTCGAGGACCATGATCGTGATAAGGATCGCGATGACCCCATCGCTAAAGGCTTCGAGCCGCGTTTTGCGCATGCCGGATTATGGCTCGGCGGCTTTCTGGTTCCTTGAATGAGAGGCGGCGATTGGAACAAATGGGCGGGGACGTCCTGTCTAAAGGACAAATCCTAAGCTAAGTCGGAGGGCCATTTTGAAGCGGGTTCTATTTATTTTCGCAATAATTCTTTTATGTTTCGCCCCGGGATACACCCAGCGGATCGAATCTTGGGGAACGATGACGGCGACGTTCGGAAGGGTGCGAATGCCCGACGGCACCTACCAAAGCGTGGCCGGGCGGCAGATTCCCTATCACGCCATAAGGCTCGGCGACGCTCCGGGCAAGGGCGAGATCCCGATTACGGGAAATGACCTCATCATGGCCTACCACAACGACAACGGCGACCAGTCGCATTTCGCCTCGGGCACGCAGACGCCAAGCACGTTGGACGATATCACGATGGCCTCATCGGGGCAGAACGCGCCCTGGCGGCATCTCACGGTTTTCTGGAAAATCGACCAGACATCGCAATTCTTGGCTAGGTGGCAGGTGTGGGATACGCACGTCGACGGACAGCCTCAATTCGAGAGTTCTTGGGAAGATCTGATAGCGGATTTCGGCGGATTTTTTTCGCGCGGGGTGCCCGGTTTTTATATGATCACCTTCGATATCGGCGGGCAGATCAATGTTACTGTGCCTGACGGCGATTGCGGATTCGCGCAGCAATTTCGATTGCCCGATCCTTCAGGCGAAGGCGATTTTATCGATTGGGTAGAGCCGGGTTTCGGAGGCGGAGGACCGGATACGGGATCGAGCGAAGACATTTTCTGGCTCGACGATGGGGACGGCATTTATAATGATTTCGAGGAGGACAATTTCGGCGGTCCGCCTCACGAGGCGAATTATCTGTTGGGCATCGAGGTCGGCGGCACGCAGTCGGTCCTTACGCCGGTAAGCTTTAGCTTTTATCGCGGCAGTTTAATCAGCGGCGATCTGGGGAGCTTATGGTTTAGCGATAATGACGCTCTCAAGGCGCGGCCGGGTTTTGCGTTCTTCGCAGGTGAGTTTCCGCTCCAAACAATTATAGAAACGATCGCGCCAACGAATAATATTCTGACTCTGAAGTTCGCCCTGGAGGCGAGCGTTTCGGCGGCGAATATTGTGCAGAAAATCGAACTTTACAACTTTTCGACTAACCGGTGGGTTGTCTTTGACACGGAGCCGGCGACGCAGACTGATTCGGTCGTGAACGTGATTGTCACGCAAAATCCAGCGCAATATGTTAACGCGGCGAACCATCGGCTTCGCGCCAAGGTCAGCTATCGTCCGGTTGCAGGAGTTCTTGCATTCCCGTGGAGCGCGGGCATGGACCAGACGGTGTGGACCGTGACGACGCCCTAGATGAGTCAAGGCGGCCTCCCTTTTTAAGGCCCACAACAAATTCTAATATCTGAGAAGTGTGTGCGCTCAGGCGAGCGAATGATGACCGCTGCCAATTGGGCAGGCTTGCTTTTGAAAGCGTACTCCAAACGGAGGCGTTCGGCACCGTAACCAGGATTCTCAGGCCACGCGCATTCCCGATAGGTTACGATAACACAACATTTTTATGGAACGGCAAGGGATGGCGTTTTGCTTACGAAGACGACTCGGCGGAGAATTACATCCTCGCGAACATGAGTTACGACAAAATGTCCGGCTTGTTATTTTGCTATGGCGGCAGTAGAATTGGTGGCTCCATTGGCAGAGCGGAGACTTGGGATGGCAGCACATGGACTGACTTGGGTCTCCAGCCCGCGGGCGCTCGCAGCTATGCCAGCTTCGCACACGACCCCGATACCAGCACGTCGCTTTTATTTGGCGGGTTTAGCTACGCCTATGAAAGCAGCTACCCACGATTCTACGACGACACCTGGCAACTAAAATGGGAAAAGTGACTTAATTCGCACGCGTTTTCCGGAATTCTAATTTCCAAGCGAGTTACTTGCGGATATTGATGGTCTTCGCGACGTAAACCGTAATTGGAGTCCCGGCGTAAGCTTTGATATTGGAGCCCTTGAAGCGGCCAGCAAGCCAGCCGCCGACTTGACCACCGACGTCGGCAAGTTCATTAATTGCGCCAACCAGTAAAGCCGCTTGCGCGCCCGCGATGTGCGTGATTCGGCCTCCTGCGATATCCTGAAGGAGTCCGGGGATCGCTCCGAGGCCCCCGGCTTGTGCCAAGGCAACGGTGTTCGAAAGGCCCAATTTTCGCGCGATCTCGCCCAAATTCGGCCTAAATTCCGCGGTTGCGCCCTTCCGAAACATTTTCTCGATCTCATCCAGCGTCAGTCTCGACTCGGGATCAGCTAGGAGGTCTTTAAGTGCCTTCGATGCCTGCTCGCGTGCAGTGTTTTCGCCGTTGAGTTCGAGCCGGCCCTCTTCATTCTTTTGATCTGCCTTAAGCTCGACGATCTGCCCGTCGCTGGCCGTGGTTTTTTCGACGGCAATGGCGAGCCGGGCCGGCTTGTCGGTAAGGCGGCTAAGGGCGCCGGCGCCGCGCGACCAAACGACCTTTCCGTAAGCTATCGCGCCCTTCGGCACGAGGATCGTCCCGGTGGCGTCGTTCACGTCTTCGATGACGAGGAGTGGAAATACGTCCTTTTCGTCCGACCCGCCCGAGGGTAGCTCGCGCAGTAAAATCGTCGTTATTGGAGTGCCTGCTTCGAGTGTGCCGGTCTGTGCGGGGGATTGCGCGCACCCTACAGCTAATAGAGCCACGCTCGCGATTGCCGAAAGCTTCATCAACTTTAACTTGTACGCCGCCGAGACGATTTTATCTCCACGTTTGAGCCGGCCACGGAATATCATGGTTCGAACAACGTCCTCTGGCTTTTTACAGAGCCCATGGTAACGCCCATTTTCTCAGCTAATTGCCGTGCGTTCGCCACGGCTTGACCGCCGTAATGGTTGTTGAAATAGACCACCGTATCCTGAGCACGCTCGTTCATTTTGCCAACGTTTTCGGCCAGGTCGGATAATTCAAGTTGAGAATAGAGGTAATCGTAGCGCTGCCAGGCGTGCTCGTGTTCGTACCACATCTTCGCGTTCCTTCCGTGCAACCGGATATAAGCCAACTTTCCTTGCACGGTATCGTCGAATTCAAGAAGCCCGGTGAGCGTCGGCTGGTCGACGGCGCATAAGGAAACCGGCAATTTCGCCAGCCGGGCACGCACCTCATCCGTTTGCCACTCGGCATTTCTGAACTCCAAGGAGAGCGGTAATAAACTCTCTGCCATTTTCTCTATTCGCTCCCAATTTTTCGCAGTAGGAGTGAAGCGGTTTGGAAATTGCGCCAGCTGCGCGATTAGGGTGCCGGCCTCTTTAAAGGGTTTGTTCTGTTCGATCGTCGCAACAATGCCGTGCTCCAGTTTTCCGTCCTTTTCATGCGTCAAGCTGCGGTGAAGTTTTATTGAGAACGCGAAGCCATCGGGAGCGCGGGCGACGAGGCTCCGCACCGCCGTCATGGATAGCCACGTGTAGTACGAAACGTTGATCTCGACCGTATCGAAAATCCTTGCGTAGTATTCAAAACGTTCGGTCTTCTTTAGGCTCGGCGGATAGAACGGTCCGACCCAGTCGTCGTAGCTAAAACCGCTCGCTCCGATTCGAAGTGACATCGACGCCATTTTAGAACAGCCAAGGAAGTATTATCAGGACGATGAAAGTCGTTCTCGGGACGGATGGGTCCGACCATTCGAAGTTTGCTGGGAGTTTCTTGCGCCGATATCCGCTCGGCACGGACGCGCACGTTCTCTGCTGCAGCGCCTTCTCCACGGCTCGGATCGTGACGGCGACGAGCCATCCGTTTCTCGGACCGATAATTTCCGACCAAATTGCCCAGGCCGTCGAGGACGCCAGGGAGGCGGCCGCAAGGTGGTCCGACGCGGCCGCGGAGGAGTTCGTCGCCGAAGGCTATTCCGCAGAACCGCACGTTCTCGAGGGCGACCCCGCGATGGCGCTTTCGGATTTTGCTCGCGAGGAGTCCGCGGCGTTCGTCTGCGTCGGATCGCGCGGCGAAGGCTCGCTGGAAGCGTTGTTTTTAGGGAGCGTGGCCAGGTCGCTCGCCAATTTCTCCGACATCGATCTGCTGGTCTGCCGGGACAAGGAATCCGCGGATCCAGGCTTGCGTGTTATCTTCGCGACAGATCACAGCGACTTCGCCGATCGGGTAGCTGCAAAGCTGCCTTCGCTGGTGTCGGGGCGATTCAAGACCATCGAGGCGCTCTCGATTATGGATCCGAGTTCCAGGGACTTGCTTTACGCTCTCCCTAACGTGGAAAAGGGCGAGAATTTCGCTGAATTAGAGCAAGGCATGGAGAGCTGGCTAGGCAACGCCAGCGCCAAGACCGCCGAGCAGCTTTCTGCGCTCGCGGAGCGCGTCGATTCGAAAGTTCTCTATGGCCACGATCGCGAGAAAATTGTAGAACGAGCGAAGGAACTCGACGCAGACCTTATTATCATGGGCGCGAAGGGCCGGAGCGGACTTTCACGGCTGCTCCTCGGCAGCGTTTCGCACTATGTGCTCCACCGCGCGGCCTGCAGCGTGATGATCGTTAGGGCATGATCGCGGCGATTCTGATTTCATCGGCTCTCTTTTCCGTACAGATCGCTACACCGCCTAATGGAATGGCTGTCGTCGCGATCCCGATTTCGGATGCGAAGACTTTCTCGGCCCAACTGTTCGTGCGTTCGGGATCCGCTTTCGAGGGCAGGTCGAACTCGGGATTGCACCATCTGCTCGAGCATATGCTCTTTCGCGGCGGCGCAGCCGACCGGGTCGCAGAAAGCGCAGGTTCGTTTCTCAACGCCACAAC
>DASSBY010000226.1:0-2890 GCA_035698285.1 Fimbriimonadales bacterium
GGGCGCATTGGGGAATCCGTTGTAGAACATATGGCCGCCTAGGGTAGCCTGGCCCGTTTCGATATCGATCGTATACCAGACGCCAGCATCCTTTTGCGTTGGGTCGGTGGCAGCGTAGTAAAGTGTCCCGTCGGGAGCGAACGAAGTGTAGGCGCCTTGCAGATCGGGAACGTCGCCGAGGCTGGCTATCGGCTTTGCCTGGCCCGTCGTTAAGTCGACCCTATACAGGGTCTTCGTCAAAAAGTCGGCCGAATAGGCGGCGTTTGGTTTGCCCACGCCATTGTCGGAGATCGCCAAGTTGGAGTCGCCATAGGAATCTTGGCCAACGAATTCAACGGTGTGGTTCCTCCGATCGATCCTGTACAGTTCGGTCGGCCCAACAGGGTCGCCTGGCCGAAGCGATCCGCGACGGGACAAGTACATGATGTCCTCCTCATTCGGCTCGCCGCTTGCTAGGTCAGCTTCCACGGTGAAGGGGAGTGTGAATTCCGGGTAGGAAACTACGAGTTGGTTAAAATTGAGGTTAAAAAGCCCCTGAGAATTTGTAGCGAAAACGACGTTCCCGCTGTGGTGGTAGCCGATAGCGTCGAACGAGGATATCGGCGAGTCGAAAAGGAAGTCGCACGCGCCAGTTTCTAGATCCACCTGATATAGGCGAAGTTGTTCTTCGTAATGCGCCGTTATCCCCATGAAGGCGGAGGAACTGACCCAGGCGGCGGTGCTTATCAATAAAGCTAGGAGTCTCACATTTTTTTAACGCCGGTTGCAGACACCGAGTTCAATTTCGACGCGGTACGTCAATTAGTGATTCCAGCGGCCTGAAGAGTATGCTCCACGAATCGCAGGTGGTGCGAGAGGTCGAAGCACTCGTCGATTTCCTTCGCCGACAGGCGCGAGGAAACGTCAGGATCGGATTCTATCGAGGAGCGGAAATCGGCGCCGTCCCATGCCTTCGAGGCGTTGCGCTGGGCAACTTTGTATGCGTCCTCACGAGCCATGCCTTTCGAAACGAGCCCGACCATCACGTGCTCGCTGAAGACTAAATCTCCCATGCGGCGCAGGTTTTTCATCATCCGCTCGGGGAAGACCTGCAAACCTCGCAGAATTGCGGTCAAGCGCTTTAGCATGAAGTCCGCGAGGTGAAACGTATCGGGGAAGACGATGCGTTCGACGCTCGAATTGGTGAGGTCGCGCTCGTGCCAGGTTGCGACGGATTCCATCATCGCTTGGGCATTGCCGCGCAGAATGCGGGCAAGACCGCAGACCGTTTCGCTGTTCCACGGGTTGCGCTTGTGCGGCATGGCGCTGCTGCCGGTTTGGCCGGAACCGAACGCTTCCTGGACCTCCAAAATTTCTGTTCGCTGAAGGTTTCGCAGTTCCGTGGCGAACCGTTCGAGCGAAGCGCCGAGCACGGCCACGGCGTTAATCAGGCTCGCATGCCTGTCCCGAGCGACGATCTGAGTGCTGGCCGGATCGGGCTTAAGGTCGAGGATGCGGCAGACTTCCTCCTCAACTTTCGGTCCGCCGACTCCATGAACGCCTACTGGTCCGCTTACTTTGCCAACCGAAATCTCCTCGCGGCAGGCAGTTAGGCGTGCTTCGTTCCGAAGAAGCTCCGCATGCCAGCCGGCGAGTTTGAAACCGAACGTTATGGGCTCGGCGTGGATGCCGTGGGTTCTGCCGATCATGGGCGTTCGCGCATGCTCCCGGGCGAGACGGGCGACTTCGAAGCGCAGCTCTTTCGAAGATCTCAGAAGCTGATCGACCGACGCGCGCAGCATGAGCGCGAGAGCGGTGTCGATGACGTCATAGCTCGTGACGCCGTAGTGGATGTATTTGCCTGGACCGCCGGCAGTCTCCGCCATATTCCTGACGAAGGCCATCAGGTCGTGCCGCGTTTCTTTCTCGAGCTCGGCCATGCGCGCAAGGTCGAAGGAGGCGTTCTTTTCGATTGCGTCGGTTTGCCCCGGCGGGATGTTGCCAAGCTTTTCGTTGGCTCTGCAAATGGCGATTTCGACGTCGAACCACGTTCGAGCTTTGGCTTCCGGGCCCCAAATGGCCGCCATCTCCGGGGTCTGGTATCTATCGATCAAGTAGTTTGGGGGATACCGAACCGCTAGTCCGCATTTTTCACAGTTCGCGCTTTCCTGATTGCCTCAGACTTCTTCATGTTGCGCTTTTTGCGCAGCGCTATCGCCCAGGGCAGTCTGTCGACGTCCGTGGTGTACCGTCCGGTGACGAGGTCGTAGACGGGCAAAACGACGTTGAAATTGCGGTCGTCCGCGAGGTGGTGGATGAAGTGTCGCTTGTCGAACCAGTCGAAGTACGCTTTGATCGGCTTGATATTTTCAAACCATCGCGGCTTGCCGTTCCGCGGCGGGAAATGCATGTGCCAATGCAGCGTTTCGTAGGTCGCGTAGTAGATCGTCATCGTTATCGGGACCATGAGGCCCGGCGCCCAACCGAAGTTCTTCCACAAGACCCAAGCGAGCGGGGAAGTTATGATAAGCATGAGCGGGAGCGTATACCACTCGAGGCTGATGCGCTTTTCATGCGCCGGCGCCTCACGGTGATAATCCTCATCGCGGTATGCCGGATGATGTTCGATGGCGTGCGCGTGGAACGCCTTATAAAGAACGCCTCCAAGAAACTTCTTTTGAGGCGTGTGCAGAATAAATTGATGGAGAAGACCTTCGATGACGCTGGAAACAGCGATCATTCCAAAAAATGTTATTAACGTGGCAATTAGCAATAGTGCCTCCTCGGGCGTAGGCAGATCGGGTGCAGGTTGGATCGGGCCGTCCCGCCCATTAGGTTAGACGGCCCAGAAGCGTAATTAGTAGCCGCGCCTTCCGCCGCCACCGCCGCCGCCGCCATAGCTTCGGCCACC
>DASSBY010000227.1:0-10297 GCA_035698285.1 Fimbriimonadales bacterium
GCGCGCGGCCATAAAATCGGCAGCCTTCTGATATCCAGGCTGGCCGGTGCCACGCCCGGCGAAGTCCTTGCTCGCGATCGTAAAGATCCACGACTTGCATTCATCTTTGTTGATGCTGTCGTATCCTTTCTTGTATTCCTCGGGCGGGGCGGCGGAGCCGGGATATTGGGCGGAGGCGAATGACGAAATCGAAGCAACCAATGCCGGCACGCACGCGCGCGCCAGCCGCAGGGCTGAAGGGCTCATAGTGGTATCTACTATAACCGCTTTTTGACCGGTTCCCTAAGGCGCCGAGGTTACGTAGACCGCATTGTGCTTCTTGAGGATCGCCGCGAGCGCGTTTTCCTCGAGGTCTCCTGCAGGCACGACGACTGCCAACACCCCGCCGCCGAGGTTCAAAGCAGATTCGATTGCCGCGCGAGCTTCATCCGGAAGGCCGATAAGCGCGAGGGCAGAATCCACATTCTCCTCCTCTTCCGCGAGCGCCGTGGCGAGTTCACCGTCGCCCAAAACATATCCCACGTCGGCAATGTCTTGGACGGTGAGCATGGCAAAAAGGCTGGAAGACTCACCGAAATCAGCGCCCTTCACCGCGCCGCCCGGCGCAAGCGTCCCATGCTCCGTAATGTCCGTTCTGGAAACGAAATCGGCGCTTTCCTCGTTCGGATCGTCCTCTTCCTCGGAGCGCCGGTCGATCGGCCCAATCGGATAGAGGAAATCTTCGGCGACGGACTGGCCGTCGTCCATTTCGCCGATGCCGGATACGTCGTCGTCCGGAGTCGAAGTGCTGATCCCGCCGCCGACAGGAGACTCATAGAGGTAGCGTTCGCTCGCGGGCATTTGTCCCTCGTGGCCAACGGCGAGGTCATCTTCGACGTAGATCGGCGCGCCATCGCCTCCTTCCAGCGAAAAGACGCGCGCTCCGGCACTGGCGTCGAGGACTACGCTGAGCTGTTCGCCCGACACCCCCTGTTCGAGGACGTCGGAGGCGGCCAGTTCGGTCAATTCAGGCGTTCGAAAAGCGGCTACGAAAGTTGGCATTTTTTCTTGCTCTAGGCAGTTTCTACACCGATAACACGCCGAATTGTGGCAGCGAGGTCATCAAAGCTTGCCGAAATTTCTTCGCCGCCGCGCAAATGCTTGAGCGTCGCGCTTCCGGAGGCAAGCTCTTGGTCGCCAATGGCAAGCGCCAAGCTCGCGCCCGACCGATCTGCTTGCCGAAACTGACTTTTCGCGGAGCGCCGGTCAGGATCCGTATCCAAGGAGATGTTTGCGTCTCGCAGGCTCTTGACGATCCGGGCGAAATCGTCGAGCCGGTCGGTTAGGCAAACGGCGAAGACCATGGGCGGCTCCTGAAATCCTTGGGCATTCAAGGCGATGAGCGCGCGCTCGACACCCATCGCGACACCGACTGCGGGCGTGGGCGGCCCACCGCATTCTTCAACTAAATTATCGTAACGGCCGCCTCCGCATAGCTGGCTCTGTGCGCCAAGCGATTTGGAGTGCACCTCGAAGACCGTGCGAGTGTAATAGTCCAATCCGCGCACGAGCCTCCGCTCAAGCTCGATGTCAACATTCAGCGCTCGGAGCCGCTCGCATACCTGTTCAAAATGCGCGCGCGAGTCTTCCTCCAAGAAGTCGCTGATTTGCGGCGCGCCTTCGATGCGCTTGCGCAACTCTTCGTCTTTCGAGTCGAGAATTCGAAGCGGACTGCGTTCGCAGCGCTCGCGAAATTCCGCAGGCATATCCGCGAGCGCCGGACGTGCGAAGTCCAAGAGCGCTTCCCGATAGCGCGCTCGGCAGTCCTTGCCGCCGATGCTGTTGAGCTTTACCCTCACCTGAGGAATTCCCAATTCCCCGTAAAACCGCGCCGTTAGGTCGATCACCTCGACGTCCGCGTCGGGCGAGGCCGTTCCAAACAGTTCGACGCCGGTTTGGTGAGATTCCCGGTACCTTCCTTTTTGCGGGCGGTCGTACCGAAAAATCGGCGTTATGTAAAAGAGCTTTGTAACCTGCCCGGTGCTGCCAAGCGAATGCTCCAGGTATGCCCGCACGGCTGGCGCAGTTCCTTCGGGCTTTAGAGAAATGCTTCGCTGTCCTCGGTCGAGGAACGTATACATCTCCTTGTGCACGATATCCGTGCTCTCTCCGAGACGGACGAATAGAGCCGTGTCCTCGAACGTCGGCGTGCGGATTTCCTGATAATTGTAGAGGGCGCAAATTTGGCGGAACGTATCCTCCAGGCGCACCCAGCGCATCGACTCGCCCGGCAGCACATCTTCGGTCCCTCTGGGAGCCTGAAACCTCATGGCTTCATTTTAGACCGGGCAAGCTCTTCGCCTTCTCTTAAGCAAATCCACGCGGTTTCTCAAGCCCGCGAGCACCGTTCCGAGAGGGTGCCGCGTCCGTTCAGCAAGCGGACATGGAGGTGCGCAAGTATGGCCACAGTGGATGGCGATCTCTGGAAATACAATCTCGCTCGAATCACTCTCGTCGACGTTTCCGACGACTATCAAACCTTTCTTGACCCGCTTCCCTCGGACCTCTATCCGGTCCTTCGGGAAGTTTTTCTTCCTAAATATAAGCTCATTCAAAGGCTGCTCGACGACAAGCTCGTCGGCGGCTACTGCTACGACTGGCACGAGCAGCCGGAAAGCGATGGCGATGACCACTGGTACGTAGGCGTCGTGAGCGAAAAGCTGATCTAAAGTTCGACGTCGAGGATGTCGAGGATGCGGGCGAGGTCGTCTTCGTCAAAGTAGTCGACCTCGATCCGGCCCCCGCGCGGCTTGCGAACGATGCGGGCAGGCGCGCCGAGAGTTTCGCTAAGCGCGGTAGACAGCGGATCCTCCACCTTTTTTTGCGCCGCAGAAACGGCTCTGGTCCTGACCTTGGCCATCCGTTCGATTTCCCGAACCGAAAGCCCGCGCTCGATCGCCCGTCGAAACGCGAGAAGCTGCTCCGAAGGCGTATCGAACTGCAAAATCGCGCGCGCATGACCCTCGGTTATCGTTCCCGAAGCCAGCGCGTCCCGAATCTCCGCCGGGAGTTTGAGGAGGCGCAGCGAATTAGCGATAGCTGGACGTGATTTCCCGACGCGCCTCGCCAGGTCCTCCTGGGTAAGGCCGTGCTCCTCGATCAACGCTTCGTACGCCATAGCGCACTCCAGCGGTGAGATGTCGGTGCGCTGTATGTTCTCGATCAATGCCAGCTCAAGCGCCTCGATATCGCCTGCGCTCCGAATGATGACCGGGACGCTCCTCAGGCCGGCAATGGCCGCTGCCCGCCACCTACGTTCGCCTGCGATGATCTGGTAGCGGTCCTTGGCAATTTCCCGGACGACGATCGGCTGCATGACTCCCACGCGTGAGATAGAGTCGGCGAGCTCTCTTAAAGCTTCCTCATCGAATTGCTTCCGAGGCTGAGACTCGTTCCGCAATATCGAGGCAAGAGGCAATTCGTTCAGGGATGCGTCGGACGTCTGCTCCGAAATAAGCTGGGAAAGCCCTTTGCCCAGCGCCCTACGCATTGGCGAGCACCTCTTCGGCAAAGGCCACGTACGCTTCCGACCCACGGCAGCTCGGGTACCTAGCCACAGCCGGCTCGCCGAAGCTCGGCGCCTCGCTCAGTCGAACGTTACGAGGAATAGTCGCCTTGGCAACCACGTCGCCGAAATACCCGCGAACTTCTTCTTCCACTTGCTGGCTAAGACGGTTCCGGGCGTCGTACATCGTCAGCAACACCTTGGCGATCTGCAGGTGTGGCTGCAACCGCTTCTGCACAAGCTCGAGCGTGCGCATCAGTTGACTCAGGCCCTCCAGCGCGTAGAACTCGCACTGCATGGGCACCAGCGCCTTATCCGCCGCGCATAGGGCGTTGATCGTAAGAATCCCTAGCGACGGCGGCGAATCGATCAGAATCCAATCGTAGTTCTGGCGGATCGGCTCGATGGCTTCGCGCAGCAGCGTTTCGCGACCCACTTTCGAGAGAAGCGCAGGCTCAGCGCCTGCAAGGTCGAGTGTGGACGGCAGGCACGACAGGTTCGGAGTCGACGTTGGCAAAATGGCGCTCGCGGCTGGAACATCCTCAGTGAGAACCTCGAACAGGGTAGCTTCCAGCGGCTTTTTTTCGAGACCGACGCCGGTCGTCGCGTTGCCTTGGGGGTCGGCGTCGATAAGCAGAGTCCGTTGACCTCGTGCAGCGAGGATAGCCGCTAAATTTACGGCCGTCGTCGTTTTCCCAACGCCTCCTTTTTGATTGACGACCGCCCAGATCGGCATGGGCAAAATTGTAGAACATTCGCGAGATGCCAAAATAGCAGCGTGAGCCGTTACCGAGTATTCGTTACCTTGAAGCCTGCGCTGCTCGATTCGGCGGGCAGAGCCGTGAATGATGCGCTCCATTCTCTTGGATTTGAATCGGTAGATGACGTTCGAATCGGCAAGCTCATCGAAATATCGATGAAAGATGGCGACCGCGGCCAGATTGACGAGATGTGCCGGAAGCTTCTCGCGAACCCCGTCGTCGAGACCTATTCCATCGAGGAAGCTTCTTGAAAATCGCGGTCGTTCGAACACCTGGCAGCAATTGCGATCAGGATGCTTTTTTTGCGCTCCAGGATTCGCTTGGCGTCGAAGCCCGCTATGTATGGCACGAAGAAACGTCGCTGCAGGGTTTCGACGGAATCCTCATCCCGGGCGGCTTTACCTACGGCGATTATCTACGGGGAGGCGCAATTGCCGCGCGCGCTCCGGTTATCGACGAAGTTCGCCGCTTCGCCGCCGACGGGAGGCCCGTTCTCGGAATCTGCAACGGCTTCCAAATCCTAACCGAAGCAGGAATCTTGCCCGGAGCCCTGGTCCGAAACGCCGAACGAAGGTTCCTTTGCATGAATGCTCACATCAAAGCCGTGGACTGCAAGAGCCCGTGGACCCGCGACTGCGACGGGGTTCTTTCGATTCCAATAGCCCACAACGAGGGCCGATATATCGCCGATGATGAAGATGTGCGGAGGCTCGAAGGCGAGGGGCTCGTCGCTTTCGTCTATTGCGACGCCAGTGGCGGACCGGCGGAGGCGCCGAACGGTTCCACGCATTCGATAGCCGGAATCCTAAACTCCGGCCGCAACGTGCTGGGGATGATGCCGCACCCCGAGCGCGCCTCTTCGCCGATTTTAGGCGGGGATGACGGCCTTCGGATCCTGCGAGGCTTCTCCGCGGCGAATTTGGTATAACCAAAGCCGTGGACAAGACAGTTGGATCGGCCGTCGAGGCGCTTCAGAAGGCCGGCTTGCGGGACGGCATGACGCTCATGGCAGGGGGTTTCGGCCTTTGCGGGATTCCTGAGAACCTCATCGCAGGCGTGCGCGAACTCGGCGTCAAAAACCTGACTATCATCAGCAACAACGCCGGCGTCGACGACTTCGGGCTCGGCCTGCTTTTGGAAACTAAGCAGATCAAGAAAATGATTTCGAGCTACGTCGGTGAAAACGCGATTTTCGAGCGCCAGTTTCTCGACGGCGAACTCGAAGTCGAGTTGACGCCTCAGGGAACGCTTGCCGAGAAAATCAGGGCCGGTGGCGCGGGCATTCCGGCGTTCTTTACTCCGACCGGCTATGGGACCGTCATTGCAGAGGCCAAGGAAACGCGCGAGTTTGACGGCCGCAATTACGTTCTGGAGCGCTCATTGACGGCGGATATTTCGCTCGTCAAGGCAAGCAAGGCTGACCGGTCGGGCAACCTCATTTACAGGATGACTTCGCGAAACTTCAACCCGATGATAGCGACCGCTGGCAAAGTCACGATTGCCGAGGTCGAGGAGATAGTTCCCGTCGGGAGCCTCGATCCGGAGTGCATCCATACGCCCGGAATCTACGTTCAGATGCTCATTCAGGGCACCTTCGAGAAGAGGATCGAACAGAAAACGATTCGTCAGGGATAAGCGTCGACAGGTAGAATTTTGTCGTCTTATTCTTATGCCGCTCGACCTGGATTCCCTCAATGAACAGCAGCTTGAAGCCGTAACGCAACCAAGCGGGGCACTGCTAATCTTTGCAGGCGCTGGAAGCGGCAAAACGCGCGTCATCACGCACCGTATTGCCCGGTTAATCGAAACGGGAGTTCGTCCCAGCGAGATTTTGGCCGTTACTTTTACGAATAAGGCGGCCCGCGAAATGCGGGAGCGCATCGAGGGTTTGGTTGGCGATCGCGCGAGATATTTATGGATGGGCACTTTTCATTCCGTTTGTGGAAGGATGCTGCGAGAGAATGGGCGCTCGATTGGCATAGATCGCAATTTCGTCATTTACGATGATTCCGATCAACTGAGCATCGTGAAGCAGATCCTAAAGACGCGCGCCATCGACGACAAGGCGATAACTCCGCGAGGAGTGCTAAACGAGATAAGCCGCGCAAAAGAAAGGCTAATAGAGCCGGAACGGTATGCCCAGGCTTCGGCGGGATTCTTCCAACGAATCGTCGGCGAAGTATATCCCGATTATCAGCGCAGCCTACGCAAGGCGAATGCGCTGGATTTCGACGACATGCTGTTACTAGCCGTGCGAATGCTGCGCGAAAGGCAGGAGATTCGCGAACATTATCAAACAAAATTTGCTCATATCCTGGTAGACGAATTCCAGGATGTAAACCATGCGCAATACGAATTGATAAGAATCCTCGGCAAAGGGCATGGGAATGTGACCGTCGTCGGCGACGACGATCAATCGATTTACGCGTGGCGCGGCGCGGACGTATCATTGATCCATCGATTTTCCGGAGAATTTCCGGGGGCCAAAACGATCAAGCTCGAAAGAAACTATCGCTCGACGAAGCGGATCCTCGCTGCGGCGCACGCGGTAGTCAAGCACAACCGCTCCCGCGCCAAGAAGGAATTGTGGACTGAAAACGACGAAGGCTCGCCCGTAAGCATTACCGAAACCGGCACCGAGCAGGATGAAGCTATGCTCGTTGCCGACACGATTTTGCAGACGACGCGCGCGGGCAAAAGAAAATTCGCCGACTACGTCATTCTTTATCGAACCAATGCCCAAAGCCGTGTAATTGAAGAGGCCTTTCTTATGATGCGCATTCCGCACGTGCTCATCGGCGGCCAACGGTTTTACGAACGAAAAGAAATCAAAGACATGATCGCGTATCTGCGGCTGATCGCCAATCATGACGACGATGTTTCCTTCAAAAGAGTCATAAACGAGCCTGCGCGCGGAATAGGTTTGACAACGCTCGCAAAAATGCAAAGTTTCGCCGGCCCCCGTCCGCTTTGGAGCGCAGCGACCAATCTCGAATTCTTGGGGACGCTCCAAACGCGCACTGCGAACGCGATTAGAGGGCTCATCACGGCTATCGAAAATGCGCACTCGGGCAGACCCGAAGACGGAGACCAGACCGAGCCCATTCTGCGAAGAATTCTCGTCGACAGCGGCTATATGGACGCGCTGCGTTCGGAAAACAGCGAGGAAGCGAACAGCCGTTTAGACAACTTGCAGGAATTGGTAAACGTCGCGGTCCAGCACGACGCGACGAGCCAGGAACCGGGACTTTTCGGTTTTTTGCAGGAAATCGCCCTTCTGTCGGACCAAGACGAAGTAAAAGAGCAGGATCCAGGATCGGGCAAAGTCACGCTAATGACCGCGCACACGGCAAAGGGCCTGGAATTTCCCGTCGTTTTCGTAATCGGCCTCGAAGAAGGCGTTTTCCCGCACCAGCGCTCGATGACTTCCGATACGGAGATCGAAGAAGAGCGGCGGTTATGTTACGTCGCCATGACGCGGGCTCGCGAAGAATTGCATCTCACCAGCGCGGCGCGGCGAACCACTTTCGGACAGCAGAATTTTAATTCTCGAAGCCGGTTTTTGGACGCGATCCCTGAAGACATCATTTCCTCACTGCGAGAGTCGTCCATGCCCAGAACGGCGAGGGCGATGGCGAGCGTTCGGAATGGTCCCTACACGCCGCCACCGTCACGGCCCTTGAAGTCACCCGATTGGAAGCCGCCGTTCGAAGTGGGCCAGCAGGTCTCACATCCGAAATTCGGCATCGGTTTGGTTGTGGCGTGCATGCCGACGCGCGGCGATTGCGAAGTCACGGTCGCGTTTCCGGGAGTAATCGGAACGAAGCGGCTAATGGCCGGAATAGCGAAATTGCAGGCCGTTTAGCCCTTTAGGGCTTCAGCGCCGCCGACGATTTCCAGAATTTCTTTCGTAATCGAAGCCTGCCGCATCCGGTTGGCTTGCAGCGTTAGGTCTTGGATCATTTCGCCGGCGTTGTCGGTGGCGCTGGTCATGGCGGTCATACGCGCGCCGTGCTCGCTCGCGGTAGATTCCAATAGCGCCTGCAACACGAGAGTTAGCGCATAGCGCGGAAGCAATTGGCCCAAAAGCTCCGTCGCATCGGGCTCAAAGCTATAGGTTTTTGTGAAGGACTCGGTGGACGAACCTTCGCCTGCGACGGGGGGCTCGATGGGTAAAAGCTGGACGACTTCGGGAGTCTGCCGAATCGCCGAATGGAACTTGCTGTAAACGAGATAAATTGCGTCGACTGCGCCGGATTCGAATAGATCCCTGGCACGAGCCGTAATTTGACGCGCGTGCTCGATCGTCGGGCCGCTCGTTGGGACATTCACGGTCTCGATGACATCGAACCGCCGGCGCATGAAAAATTGGGACCCCTTCTTGCCCACGCCGATCAAAGATTTTTCGCCCGGGGTTTCGGCCATGAAATCGTTGGCTCTGCGAATTAGATTTGTGTTGAACGACCCTGCGAGTCCGCGCTCTGCAGTAAAAAGGATGACACCGTATTTTTCAACCGGACGCCGCTCTAAAAGAGGATGCGACGGCATGTCGCCGCCGGCAGCCATGCTCGACATCAAATTGCGCATCTCCTCGGAATAGGGCCGCGCTTCGAGGACGCGATCCTGCGCGCGCCGCAGCCTGGCCGCGGCAACGAGCTTCATCGCGCGAGTAATTTGCTGAATGCTCTTCGCGCTGCGTATTCGCCGTCGGAGTTGCTTGATGGTGGCCATGGAGAAGCTGGATTACCCGGCGGCTCCCACGGCCTGCCGCGAATCTTTGAATTTCTGTTCAAATTCGGAAAGAGCCTTTCGTGCGGTTTCCTCGACGTCGGGAGTCCATTCCTTGGTCGCACGGATTTTCTCCATCAGGTCCGGATACTGCTCTTTTACATACGCAAGCAGTCCGCGCTCAAACTCTTTGATGTCTTTCAGATCAACCGAATCGAAATATCCGCCGATTCCCGAGAAAATAGAAATTATCTGATCTTCGACGGGATAAGGCGTGTAAATATCCTGCTTCAAAAGCTCGGTAAAGCGGAGGCCCCTGGCAAGTTGCTGCTGCGTCGCCTTATCGAGGTCGCTCGCGAATTGGGCGAATGCCTGAACCTCGCGAAATTGCGCCATTTCGAGCTTGAGCTTGCCCGCAACGGATTTCATCGCTTTGACTTGGGCGTTTCCACCCACGCGCGAAACCGAAATCCCTACGTTGATCGCCGGACGAACGCCTGCGAAGAACAGGTCCGGCTCAAGGAATATCTGGCCGTCTGTAATTGAAATAACGTTCGTCGGAATGTAAGCCGAAACGTCGCCTGCCTGGGTTTCGATAATAGGCAGCGCCGTAAGCGATCCTCCGCCGAGGTCGTCGCTAAGCTTGGCGGCGCGCTCCAAGAGGCGGCTGTGGAGATAGAAAACGTCTCCGGGGTATGCCTCACGCCCGGGCGGACGGCGCAGAAGCAGCGACATCGTGCGATAAGCAGCCGCGTGTTTTGAGAGATCATCGTAAATGACGAGGGCGTGTTTCCCCTTGTCGCGGAAAAATTCGCCCATCGTGCAGCCGGCGAATGGAGCAATATATTGCATCGCATTCGAATCCGAAGCATCCGCAACGACCACGATGGTGTAATCGAGCGCGCCGTAATGCCGCAATGTTTCGACCACGCGGCGCACGCTCGACATGCGCTGGCCGATAGCGACGTAGATGCAGTATACGGGGCTCCCTCCAGGCTCATGAGTGCCCTTCTGGTTGATGATCGTGTCGATACAGATGGCCGTCTTTCCGGTCTGCCGGTCGCCGATGATAAGCTCGCGCTGCCCGCGGCCGATTGGAATCATAGCGTCGATCGCCTTGATTCCGGTCTGAAGCGGCTCTTTAACTGGCTGTCGCTTGACGACGCCGGGAGCGATGATCTCGACGAGCCCGAGGTCGGAGCTTGCGATTGGTCCGCCCCCGTCGATCGGCTGTCCGAGCGGGTTAACGACGCGCCCAAGAAGT
>DASSBY010000228.1:0-5689 GCA_035698285.1 Fimbriimonadales bacterium
AATTTCTATCGGCGATACGATCGGGAAAGCTCGCCCGGAAGAAGTTCGCGACCTCCTCGAAAAAACGCTTCCCATCTGCCCCGCAGAAAAGACGGCGATGCATTTCCATGACACCTTTGGCCAGGCTGTGGAAAACGCGAAGGCGGCCCACGAGATGGGAATCACGGTTTTCGACGCCTCCGCCGGCGGACTGGGCGGGTGCCCCTACGCGCCCGGGGCGCCCGGCAATGTTTCTACCCAAGCCCTTATCCGAGCCTTCGGCGACGAAACGTCCGTCGACCTCGCCGCAATAGATCGAGCCGCAGCGATTATTGCTTAAACTACCAATTTCCGCCCTCGCCGGAGAGCACTTCGAAAGTCTCTGAAAACTCTTCGTGCCGCCGGCATAGCGGCAAAAAGTCGCACGTTTTGCAAAGCTGCTTGTATTTTGGATCGACATTTTCATAGTCCCGATTCAACACTTCAACGCCCACCGCGTGGATATCTGTGCAAAAGGAATCCAACGCCGCGCCCGAAATATCGGCCGAAACCCGACGGTTAGTTTTTAAATTGGCAAACGTTATTCGAATTTTCGCCTGCGGGAACCGCTGCCGCAAAAGCAGAGCGTAGACATTCATGGCGACGTCGCTCTCCAACTCCTCCGCTTTCCTTTCTCCGCCGCTTTTGTAATCGATAATTTCTAGCGTACCGTCCGCACGCTCGTCGACGCGGTCGAGCCTCCCCACCAGCGCAAAATCGCCGAAGTCCAAACTGAGGCGCTTCTCGACGAAGAGCGTCGTAGAGCCGGCGTCCGCCTCCGCCGTACCTTCCAAGAACGTCGTTACCAGCTCTCGCCCCTCTGCCAAAGCCTCTTCTGCCTCCTCCGGCGTGGCAAAACCGGCCGTTATCCAATTTTCCTCCATACTCGCGACGGCCTCCTCCGTCGTCGTCACGCCGAGATCGGAGCTGTCATGGAATCGTTGCAAGGCAGCGTGCAAATTAAGCCCGAAGCTGTAATAATGCTTCGCGCGAAGATACCATCGCCCGCGCGGATCGACGTAGGTCCACCGATATTTGACCGGGCACGCCAAATAAGTTGTAATTCTGCTCGGTGAAACCGTCGGCTTGCGCATTATTTTCGCAAAAGCATCGTGCTTTCCATCAAGCGAAAAGTAAGCAGGTCGCCCTCCCCATGCGGCAATAAATATTCGCGCAGCCATCCTTCCGGCGATTCGATAATATCTACTATCTTGGCCCGAGTTGTCCCCTCCACAGACATTCGATCCATCCACTCCTTCGCATTCAAAGGCTTCGGATACGATTCTTCATATTCCACCGCAAACCCCGCCTTTCGCGCCATTCTCATCCAAAGCGGAGTCGTGTAATTCCTCACATGAGACGGGTCTCGCAAGCTCTCGAGCCTGTGAAGCTCGTCATCCGCCTCCTGATGCTCGATCCCGATCGTATCGATAAGAAGTAAATATCCTTCCGCCACGAGGACGCGGAAGCATTCCGCCAAAAACCCTTCCGGATCGGCAAAATGATGAGCGGCCACCCGGCACAAAATTCCGTCGAGGCTCTCACCCGAAAAAGGCAAACGCAAAGCGTCTCCCTCGACAAACTCGATATTATCGATTCCGCGCCGAAGCGCTTCCGCCCGCGCAACCGCAAGCATCCCAGTCGACGAGTCGAGAGCCGCCACCGAGTCGACATGCGGCGCGAAAGTCAGAGCCGCATGCCCCGCTCCGGTTGCGATATCGAGCAGCACGCCACCGTCCGGTTTCGCGACCTCGAGCATATGCTCCAGAGCCGCTTCGTTGCCATGCCAGGAAGAATGAAGATAACTTGGGGCGGCCACATCCCAACGGCTCCTCGAATCGTGCATCGATTAATTATCCCCCAAAGCGGGGGATCATCCCGCGCCGCCGTCGAAACGAAGCGCCCGCGGATCTTGCAGCTTGCGCAAGGCAGTTTTTTCAGCTTGGCGGATGCTCTCCCGGGTCGTCTGCATTATTCTAGAAATCTCTTCCAGCGTCCTTGGAATGCCATCGGAAAGGCCAAAGCGCATCTTGATCACCTCCTGCTCCCGGCTCGAAAGCGTGGAGAGCATAACCTCGACCCGGTCTCGAAGGTCGGCTTGGCTGGCAGCGTCGCCGGCGTCGTCGGCCGTCATATCCTCCACAAAATCGTAGAGGCTCAAATTCTCGTCCCCACCGATCGGCGAATGAAGCGACAGCGGCTCCGGCGCAAGGCTCAGAACCTCCCGAAGCCGGCTAACGGTTATACCAACTTCGTTGGCAACTTCTTCCTCCGTTGGCGCCCGCCCCAGCCGCTGCAGCAGAGCGCCAGTGACTCCGGAAATCTGGCGCAGCGTATCGCCTACTGCCACCGGCAGCCGTATCGTGCGCGACTGCTCCGCAATGGCCCGGCTGATCGCTTGCTTTATCCACCAGGTTGCATACGTGCTCAGGCGATATCCTCGTTCAAAATCGAATTTCTCGACGGCCCGCATCAGCCCGAGATTGCCCTCCTGCACCAAGTCCTGCATAGACAGTCCGTACCCCATGTAGCGCTTTGCTATGCTGACCACCAGCCTTAAGTTCGCCTCGATCATCGCACGCTTCGCATCGGCCGACCCCTGTCGGATCTCGATGGCAAGCGCACGCTCTTGCTCCGCCGTAAGCAGGGGAGTTTTTGATATGATCCTCTGCCATTGGTGCGCGGAATCGTCGAGGCTTGGGTCTTCTTCCTCCTGCTCAGGAGACGGTTCCTGATCAAAAATTGGCGCGCCTTCGCCAAAGTCGACGGAATCGTCGGCCAAGCGCAGTCTTAACAGCTTTTCCTGCTCCGCAGATAGTGGCGAATCGGATTCGCGAAACATTTCCCTCAATTTGAGGACGGATAGTTCTCTAAAGCAGATTCAGGAGTTCGGGCATTGCGGTAGTTCTCCCGACGCTGACGACGCACTCTCTCGGCCGCAAGCCGGTCCGCAGCGAACTGCAATCCGACCGCCGTAAGCGGAGATTGCTCAAAAGCCATGATCGCGAGTTGCATCGGGCCGTCCAGACGAAGAACGATTTCCCGCGCCAGCTCGGCCGGAGCTTCTTGGCTTATCGCGAGAAGCGCGTCGGCGATATTCCGGCCAGTCTGGCTTACGACAAGGCCATCCTCCGCGAGCTTCGCCCACGCCTTCGCACGGAACTCCTCCGAGATTGCCGCACGGATCAAATACTGCTCGGGAGGCCGTGGCGGATCGAGCGCAGCCTGAGTGACGTTCGGTTCATCGGCGCCGGCGCGAACTCGCCGGCGAGGGCCGCGCATGGCATCGACTTCGGATCGTAGCGCCCGTACCACCGCCTGCCGGTCGACCCGCGCATTCGGATGCAGTGCAGCAATCTCATCCAGCAGTGAATCCACTTCGAGCCGATCAGGACAAGTGGCAAGGGCGTTTCGAACGCCGGCCCAAAATTCCGCATCGACGATTCCCGGCTTCGCGTCGAAGTCCTCGATCAAGCATCGGATCATAAATCTGGTTGGCGATACTGCCGCGGCGACTCTGTCCAGAAGCGCCTGCGCCCCATCCCTCGCCAAAATGACATCGGGATCTTCTCCGCGAGCCAGCATCGCGCACACGACCGCGAGCCCGGCGCCCGAAAAGATCTCCGCAGCTCGCTTCGTTGCCGACCGACCGGCGGTGTCGCCGTCATAAAGCAAAACAACTTCGTCGCAATAGCGCTTCAACCGAAGAGCGTGGTCTTTCGTCAGAGCCGTCCCCAAAGCCGCCACGGCTGACGTAAGCCCTGCCTTATGGCAGGCGATCACGTCCATCTGCCCCTCGACGACGACGGCTTGCCTGTTTTCTCGCAGCGATGGCCTACTCGCATAGAGGCCGAACAGCGTGTCGCTCTTCTTGAAAAGCGGCGTGTCCCGCGAGTTGATATATTTCGGCTCGGTTCCGTCGATGGAGCGCCCGCTAAACGCCACCAGCCTGCCATGGTCGTCGCGAATGGGGAACATCAATCGGTTTCGAAAGAAATCACGGTATCCGGAGGCGTCGCCCGAGAGTAGGCTCATCGTCCCGGCATCTTGCAGCCGATGACCCGCCTTCTTTAAAAGCGTCGCTAGCTCGAATTCCGAATCTGCGGAATATCCCAACTCCCAGCGTTCCACCGTTTCGCTATCCAAACCGCGGGACTCCGCGTATTCAACGACCTTGGGCGCCCGCGAAAGCGCTGATCGGAATTGCGACAGGGCAGCCTCCATAACCCTGATCCATGCGTCGCTCTCCTCCTTCGGCCGCCCCTTTCCCGAAGACAGCGCCACCCCGGCGCGCTCGGCCAGCATTTCAAGGGCTTGTCGGAAATCCACATTTTCGATCGCCATGACCCAATCGAAGAGGTCGCCCCCTTTCTTGCAGCCGAAACAGTGAAAGAGCTGAAGGTCCGGATCAACATGAAAAGAAGGGGTTTTCTCCGCGTGAAACGGACAAAGCCCCTTCAGTTTTTTGCCTATCTTGACTAGCTTGACGCGCTCGCCGACGAGGTCGACGAGGTCGATTCGGCGCCGAACTAAGTCTCGATCATCAGGCATTCGTCATTGCAGTTTACGCCTTTCCGGCAGAAACTACAATGCCCGTTACGACATAAGGCGATTTGGCGCTTTCACGCGTGAGCCGGAAAGCAACCTTGAACGTTTGGAGGAAGCGAACCATGAAGTAGTTGTCGCCGACTTCGTACGCGTCGGGATTGTGATACTGCTTGATAACGGTGGCCAGGGAAGAACCCAGAGTCACGCCGCGCGCTGTTCGAATGTTCTTGTTCGAAATGCCGATGGCTTCAATCTGAACGACCTTGTTGAACTTATTCAGAACAACGTTCAGGCTGCCGCCGTTCCCCCGCCGATAGACCCAGCGGACGTACTGCGTGTCGGTAACGCCGGTCGTACCCCCGCCGCCACCACCGCCAACCGGGGCCGGACCGCCGACCGGGGTTGGACCGCCCTGGCCGCCACCACCGCCGCCGACGTTCTTTCGAACCTGGTCGAAGCTAAGAGGAGGAACCGTGAAATTCGAACTGCCTGGCCCGCCGCCCATCGGGGCCGGCGCGAAGCCGCCGCGGCCGCCACCGCCGCCTCCAGCCGCTCCCCCGCCTCCGCCGTTATTATTCGTGTTGAATGTTATGGCGATGACATCCGTCGGAGACCCAAGCTTGCGGACTACGTCGACGCCGCTATCGTAGAGCCGAATTCCGGCAAGTCGGCTTTCAGCCTTGTTTTGGGCGACAGCCGAAGCTGCCAAAACTGCCGCGCTTGCGGCAAAAATCGTTGTGCGAACCCACACGTTCACGGTGGTATTCCTCCTTGGTCGTATCATTGTGTTGCTTCCAACCCACGCTGTCAGGCGCAGGTTTCAATAGTTTGACGCAAATCTCGCCCCAGTTGTTACATTGTGCGGGCCATACCGGAAGGAATCTGCTGGACAAGGAACTCGGCGCCTGCCCAAGGTACACTTAACCTTACGAATCCTATGGCAACTGAACTCGCTCTGACCGCAGCAGATTTCGACGAGCTCGTTCTCAAATCGGACGTGCCCGTTATGATCGACTTCTGGGCCGAATGGTGCGGCCCCTGCCGCATGATCGCGCCTCACATCGAGGCCCTCGCCCAAGAATACACGGGCAAGGCGAAGGTGTTCAAGGTGGACGTCGAGAAG
>DASSBY010000229.1:0-4519 GCA_035698285.1 Fimbriimonadales bacterium
GGCGAGGACTCCCTGCCAGATGTTCGGTCCGCTAGAGCCGGTCAGATCGACGATTAGGGAGCTATTACGACGGATGCGTTGGTTGGTGCCGTTAGGATCAAGCCCCGGCGCATCATAAGCAATGTCCCAGGCCGCCGTCTCGATTCCAAAACCCCCTGGTGCCGAGTAAGAAACGTAAAAGAAGACCCTGTTTGGAGTCGGCACGTATGTGCGCATGAACACGTCCGACCCCGGAGGGATGCCGCCTTGTGGCCAGTTGTCAGGAAAAACGGTGCCATTCAGGGCGTGATACACGAACCAGTTTGAGCTGTGAGCGTCCCTGACGAGCCCTCCCTCGAAGTCGAACTCGTCTTCGCGCTTTATTCCAAAGTAGTTATAAGCAGCTTCACCAGGATACCGATCCACCCCGGTGACTACACCCGGAAAGACATGGCCTTCTACCTTTCTGTAGCCGGGTTTCGATCGTACGAGCCTGTCCCCGATTATTGAGGCGATCCCTCCGTAATACTCGGGTGCAGGAACGTCCGTCGGAGGAACGTAGCGGAAACCCGCCCCATAGCTGTATTGCCATGGGCCTTCGACAGCGATCAGATTTCTGCCTTCTTCGGGTGACTCGATGTATGCGTATTCGGCCTTTAGCCTCGCTTGCAACCGCGTAAACACTCCGTCGTACCCGATTTGACCGGGCCACTGGCTGTAGACGGCCGTAGGGAAGACGAGGAGTGCTGACATAAAGGCTGACACCTTTAGTCGCTTCATAACGTCATGGTACCTTAGTCAAAGGGGAGCGGGAAGTCTCCAAATTTGCTCATCGCAAAAATATTGTACAGCAAGGTTCCTCAAAAGCGCACGATTAGAGCGGCCAACGATGATTGCGATGTGCCCGAAGTTGCAAGGAGCTTGGCGGCCATGCCCGGCTTAACCCTCACCCGGTTCGCTACACTCTTTCTCCCGGCTTCAGACGCGCTTCGACGGTTCGGCTTTCCTTAGGGCGCGGTCCAGAAAGCGGCGTTTTGCTCGGCTTGCCCGTCCTCTCATCCAAGGTAGAATGAAACGCGTGGTAAGCCGTGCCCAGGAGGCGCGTAGAACGAAGTCGAGAGACACCGAGGAATCGGTGTCTCTTTCTTTTTGCCGGCCACATTTCACCGGACGGACCCAGGCAACGGCGCTTTGGGGCAATGACCTTTCGCTAAATCAATAGGAGAAGATTACGAACATGGACCCAAAGAAGGCCGTATCGTTCGCACAGGAGCATGATGCGCGGATGATCGATTTTCGCTTCACCGACCTGCCCGGAACTTGGCAGCATTTCAGCATTCCCGTCGGCGAGTTCAAGGAAGACCTTTTCGAAGACGGCCTCGGCTTCGACGGCTCGAGCATTCGCGGATTCCAGACCATCAACGAATCCGACATGCTCCTCGTCCCGGATGCCGAAACGATCTTCATGGACCCTTTTACGGACATGCCGACGGCGGTCATTCTCTGCAATATCGAAGACCCGCTAACGCGCGAATCATATTCGAGAGACCCACGCTATATCGCACAGAAGGCGGAGCAGTATCTTCGCCAAACCGGCATCGCGGACACCGCGTTTTTCGGCCCCGAGGCGGAGTTCTTCCTCTTCGACAAAATTCTTTACACTAGCGAGCCCCATCGCGCCGGCTTTGAGATCGACAGCGACGAAGGCAGCTGGAACACGGACGACGACAGCAAGCCGAACCTCGGCTACAAGATGCGGCCGAAGGGCGGATACTTTCCCTGCGCGCCGAACGATCGGCTTCAGAACGTTCGCAGCGACATGGCCGTGAAACTCGGCGAAGCCGGCGTTCAGGTCGAGCTGCATCACCACGAAGTCGGCGGCGCGGGCCAGTGCGAGATCGACATCCGCTTCGACGAGCTCACGCGGGTTGCCGATAAGCTCCAAAAATACAAATACATCGTCAAGAACACCGCGTTCGAATACGGCCTGACGGCGACATTTATGCCAAAGCCTCTTTTCGGCGACAACGGCAGCGGCATGCACGTCCACTCTTCTCTGTGGAAGAACGGAGAGAACCTCATGTACGACGAGGCTGGCTATGCGGGCTTGAGCGATATCGCGCGGTATTACGTCGGCGGGATCCTCAAGCATGCTCCTTCCCTGCTTGCGTTCACGAATCCGACGACGAACAGCTATCGCCGCCTGGTTCCGGGCTACGAGGCGCCGATCAACCTCGTATATTCTCAGCGGAACCGCTCGGCCTGCGTCAGGGTGCCAATGTACAGCAAGAGCCCCAAAGCGAAGCGCATCGAATTTCGCGCGCCGGACCCAACGTGCAACCCCTACCTGGCGTTCTCGGCGATCTTGATGGCCGGCATCGACGGCATCGAGAACCGCATAGAGCCGGCGGCGCCGATGGACAAGGACCTCTACGAACTGCCGCCTGCCGAGAAGGCGAACATTCCGCAGACGCCGGGCTCGCTCCGGCTCGTGCTGGACGCGCTCGATCGGGACCACCAATGGCTTCTGAAAGGCGACGTTTTCACGGACGACCTGATCCGGAATTACATCGACTATAAGATGAAACACGAGGTGGATGCCATCGATTTGCGCCCGCATCCGCACGAGTTCTACCTTTACTTCGACATCTAAGGAACCAAAGCGAAAGGCTACACCGTCCTTGATAGATATAGTCCGGCGCCTTTCGGCGGGCCTTTTGCCCCCCAGTATTTGGTCCTTCGGAAGGTTCTGGTAACATACGATGTGCGCGCCTATGCGCGCGGTGAAATTGTTTTCGAACTCGGACTTCTCTTCCGATTCGGATTGCTACTAAAAGGGAGATAGCAAATGAAGCGTCTAGCATTGCTGGCAGGAACCGCGGCTCTACTCGGTTTCGCAGCCTCATCCGCAAACGCGGACATCATCACGGTCTACGTCTTTGACTTCGACTTCAGCACCGGCCATTCCGGCGATCCGATTGTCGATCCGACCATCAGCGTCGGTGACACGATCCACTGGGTTTGGGAGAGCCAATTCCCGCATTCGACCACGTCGGTCGCGGGCATTCCGGAAGTGTGGAATTCTGGCGACCTCACGAATGGCGCCACGTTCGACCATACGTTCACCGAAGTCGGCACCTGGTGGTATTACTGTGATCTACACGGCTTTGACAACGGCGACGGCACTGCCGGCGGCATGTCCGGAACGATCACCGTTGGCGTCCCCGAACCGGCAACAATAGCGGCCATGGGCCTTGGGCTCGGTCTGCTGCCTTTGCTTCGCCGCCGGAAGAAGTAACTTTGGTTCGGAGATCCGAGCTTTTAGGCTCGGGTCTCCGCCAACGATTTGGCTTCCGTAGCGCCACCCCTCCTGAGCCAAGCATTCCATCCTCCGAGTAAGGCGTAGGTGTTGGGGCGGTCATTTTGCCTGAGCGTTTGCGCTGCACGAGCGCTCGATCCTTCTTCCGGTCAAGTGCAGTATGCGACGATGAGGCCCTCAGGCAGTGAATGCGCGTAGTTCGCCGCATCGTCCGCTCGGACTCGGATGGCTCCGGGAATTTTCTCGTCGGAGGCGGACCAGTCCGTGTCGTTTCGGCAATCGATAAACTGCACGATTTCGCCCGAATCCAGTCGCTGCTGCAGTTCCTCCATCGTTATTCTTAGGTCGTTGGCGTTCATGCTCTTCCCTACGCCGGCGGAACCCGAAATGTGCTATAATCGAGCGTCTCCGCAGACAGCCGGTGGCGCAAGCCATATTTCCATTTGGAGCCGGCCGAGGGGCGCTAAACGGAATTCCGAAACGCTTTGAAAGGACTCCGCGCGTGCCCGCGCGGGGTCCTTGAATATTTAAGGGAGAAACACAACCAGTGCCCACAGCAGAAAAAGCTGCAGTTATAGAGCAAACACGCAAATGGAGCCAGGAGGCAACAGGGATGGTCTTCACCGACTATCGCGGCCTCAAGGTTCCCGAAATCCAAGCGCTGCGGCAAAGTCTTAGGGACGCCGGGGGCGAATACCACGTCGTCAAAAACACGCTCTTTCGCGTGGCGTTCGGCGAAGGGGTCTCTTCCCTGCCCGACGAGTTTCACAACGGCCCTACGGCCACCGCCTTCATCTTCGGCGAAGAGCCGGCATGCGCGAAAGTGCTCGTAAAGTTCGCGAAGGACCACAAGGGGTTCGCGATCAAGGGCGCTTACTTCGACGGGAAACTGCTTTCGGCGGCCGATTTCGAAGACTTCAGCAAGCTGCCTTCCAAGCAGGATCTGCTTTCGATGATCGTCGGCCTCGTCCAGGCTCCGATCGCCAACGTAGTCGGCACGATCAACGAGATCCTGGCCGCTCCGATTCGAGCCATCGGCGCAATCGCCGAAAAAGCTCCCGCGGGTTCGGTTGCCAAGGCAGAGCCAGCGGCGCCAGAAGCGGCAGAGCCCATAGCGCCCGCGCCCGAAACAGCAGACGTCGTCGACGTTTCGGAGCAGTCTGAGACGTCCGAAGCGCCAGCAGAAGAAACCCAAGAGACCGAAACCACACCAGCAGAAGA
>DASSBY010000230.1:0-6142 GCA_035698285.1 Fimbriimonadales bacterium
CGCTCGTCGGAGGTAACCGCCGGGCGCGACGTAGACCGCGCCAGCTCGTGTGCGCGCATCACCGCTGTGGCAAGGTCCTCCCGGTCGGCGGCCTCGACCGGCAAGCGCACAGTGTGATTGTCGCGGTGATATCGAATGCGAACCTCGCGCGCGGCTTCGCCTGTATGCTCTTCTAGGAGAAATGCATACGCGAGTGCCTGGATGCGATCCGATGGCCACGGCAACTTGGCCTTACCACCGCCGCGCATCGCCCGGCCGCGTTTGTGCTCTACGGCGAACAAGGTGCCATTTCGGCGCCTCACAGCATCCATCTTCCCTTTGACGCCGAGCGACTCGGACTCGAGCGTCAGGGTGACCATCCGGTCTCCCTCATCAAGCTCCTCATGAAGCGCTCGACCCGCCCACACGCGCTCATTGGCGGGCTCAATTCCCTCGACTTCTCGCAAGTAGAAGAGCCGCTCGCAGTAAGCCAGCGCGTGGAGAGCGACCGCGCGGACCGGTTGCCGATCAGCCGCCGCCACCTGAATTCCTAGCTTTGTGCAATCGGCCCCACGTTTACCCAGGCGGACTCGGGTGGAACACCTGGCCGCTCCATCGGCGCGAACAGTGTCGTCTTCGTCCGACTGGAATCGCTCCGGTCGATTGCCACCGTGAGCCGACACGATCCGGCGCGCGGGCGCTCGGATTCGTCAACCGGCGTATACCAACGAAGTGTCGGCGTCTCATCCAAGATATCGATCCGATCAATGAGAAGATTGTTGTCACCGGCAAAGGGTAGCCCGTACCGTTCATCGTTGAACGCACCCGAAAGGCCAGGGCCAATTCTATCGATGACATCCTGGTTGCCACGAACTCCGATCGCACAGTCAAATCCAACGAGCAGCTCTCGACGTGCTGGCGCAATCCAGTACTTGGCGCCATGAGTTTTGGCCTTGAGGTCCTTGCCCGAGGGACCGACGGGATAGGAGTGAAGTTGTTGATAAAGCACACACGTTGACGCCTCCGAGACCGAGGCTACAGCCAACTCCAAGCGCGGAGCGTCGGGCCGAATTGGCGTGGTGGCTTCCGCCAAACTTCCGCGGGTCTCGATACCGGCGAGTCCGAGCAAAAGGCCCCACGCCGTCGACGGGGGAATCACGGGGCTGGTTGAGCGATAAACGCCTGATTGTAACCAGCGAAATGCGGCGAATGGCGCGCGCACACGAACAAACAGGCTTTTAGCCAAGCTCACGCCGTCGCCCCAAGGAAGCGGTCGGAAGCAGACTTCAGTGCTCGCTGAGGGTTCGGTACGAGCAGGACACCTTGCGCCTGCAACCGATCCTTCTCCTCAGACTGCATGGCTCGAACAATCTCTCCACCGACGATAAACTCCGCTCCAGGCAGGTCGTCCTCGTTCACCCGAGATAGCTCAGGCAAAATGCCGTCCGTGCTAAATCCATATGTGTTGAAGCCTGCAACAAGCGAGGGGGTCAGGCGGATCACGATGCTCTTGGGCGCCATCTCGAAATAGCTTCGGGCGTGCCCGCCCGCGACGCCGTTGAGCTCGCCGATGGCGCCCAGCAGAGCACGCGTCCATTGGACAGCCTTTTCGCTGGAGGTACAGTCGCTGCCAGCGAGGGCAAACGGGTACTGAAAATCCGTGTGGGCCACCTCGCGGTGCAACAAGGCGGACGTCTTCGCGTTTTGCCAAGGGCTTTTGCCGGCGTTAAGTGGCGACTGATTGAGCATCGCATCGAACCGATACGGATGAAGGCCCACAGCCATGTTCATCCGCAAAACGGAATCGCGCTTTTTTGGGTTCTTGTCGGCGACAAGGTATCCGAACAGAAAATCGTCAGCATATTTCGATTCGTCCGGCCGTTCCTTGAACTCCACCGCGAGCTGATCCTCGTTGTGGAGGCGCCTGCGGTTCATCGGCTGCTCATGGGCAGCGAGAATTTCGCGCAACGCGTTGCGCATGGACTCCGGGCTAATCACTGGGTATTCATGGCCATCTTTGGTGATCTTCTGCATCACCGCCCGATTTTCTTCGCTTTCGCCGCGATAGTTCGAGCTGGGTGCTGCGTAGGTAAGAACGGTGGCAAACAGGTTGGTTTTCATGTTGCTGTCTTCTCCCGGTGGCATCAGGCTCTCGCGGAGAGAGCCAACAAGGTTAGCGTGCGGACTTTCTCGGTGTCTTCGAGAAGAGCCTGAGTCAACGCCAGGTACTTTTCTTGGTTCCCGAGCGAACGCTGCGGGATTGAGCAGATGGTCGACGTAAACAACGCGACAAAGTCCGCACCCGTTCGACTGCGCGTCGCCAGAAACAGATCGGTAGCGATCTTTTCGCGTTTCTCTTGATATTCTTTGCCGCTCGCGGGTACACCGTGGGTCGTCACGGCCGCCTGCTTTTCATGGTCCCACCTAAGCTGGTATTTCCTCTCAAGTCTTCCGAACACATAGGCAGTGACCACGTCATAGACGAGATTCTCGATGGCCAGGGTAGCATCGTTGCCTGTTTCCATATCTCTGGGCCTCTCTTTGTCTTCAAATGCAAGTCGCGCATCGTGACGGAAGTAGTCATTGCCGATCGTCAATGCGCGCGACGAAGTCGAGCAGATGGTAGCGAACGATGTCCACCAAGGCGACATTGAGACAATGCTCGCCATTCGCCGCTGACGAAAAAGCGGGCTCCAATAGGCCCGCTCGCGATCGGCGTACGTACCGATCATGATCGGGTCTGGCTCAATCCGCGCCCGGTCATGGACTCTCAGATTATTACCCACCTTCTCGACATGGACCACATCAACCCCTGTAACCAGAACATCGTCCGAGATTTGGCGAGCCTTTTCCGCCATCGAATGTCGGGTGCGCGCAAACAAAGAAAGAGCGCCTTCGGCGGGCACGTCGATGATGCCCCCGCGCGGGCGACCGTAGCTGGCTTCTGGCAACCTTCGACGTTCGATATCGCGAATCTCCGCGCAATACGCGGCCAAGTCTCTCACATCCGGCACACAGAGCACGAAGCCGGGATAGCTGGTGTGTGGCTTCCCCTTCTTTACGGTCTGAGTGCGGGGTCGATAGACCGAGGTCGAAAGGGGCCACAACTGGAGAAGTAGCTCATTTTGAGGGAGATCGGAGAGCAACACGCGTTCGGCGGTCTCACCGACCATGCCCGGGATGTGTGGCATCTTGAGGCCGATTGGCTTCGACTTTTTTGAGGTTATGGCCTGAAACGCGTCAGTAGCGTCATTGGGCTTTTTGGGAAGCTCGATGCCGAGGGCAACCGCACCTTCCGCGCGCGCGACATAAGGAACTCTCGTCTTGTTGTTACCGCGAACAATCTCCCAGATCATCTGCCGCCATTGACCAACCCAAACCCCGTCGTCGCCGCTCACGCTGGGGTCAAAGTCGACCAAGAAGGCGCCGCGAGGAACTGGCTTTGGATAGAGGTAGAGCGTTTTCTTCCGAGGCTGGCCTGTTTTCTTGTCGAGCTTCGGTTCGCCTGTCTTGGGGTCAACATCGTCGACTTCAACGGTGCTGTGTGGCGCGATCTCCGCCTTCGCTTTGTCCTTGCGAATCTTCGATTCCGGAACGAGCTGCCAAGTGGCGGCGTAGGCTTCGTCGAAGAGGGATTTCATGCCCTCGAGATCGACCCGGATGGTCGCCCCGCCCGCATCAATACCGACCACTTCCAAGATCCCCTTTTTCCGCTCCGCATTGCGCTCCAGCCAGCGGATCAAGAGCACGAGGCCGGCAAGGCCGGCCCGATGGAGGGATGACGGCAGATCGACAAGTCGGTAGCGAAGCTCGATCGGCGCGTGAGCCGCCAAATCCTCGTCTGCCACCGGCTTCTTGCGTCGGGCCGTACGCGGCGCTTCCGTCTTGGTCACGAGATCCTCCCCATGAATCCGCGGGTCGTTGAGTACTGTGAGGCTGGTGCGATTCCGAGCCACCGGGACAACTCAGGAGGCCGGTGTTCGTCCGGAGGACCTGGGCGCGTTTTTGCCGGCACATTGACGACGAAGTTGTCCGTCAGTTCGCGCCGTTTGCATGCCGCTACGTAGTCGTCGACGTCGCTGTCCAGGATGCAGGGATAGCCAAGTTGCTGCGTATCGCGGAAGTCCCCCGGGGTTGCGTAGGCTCTCTCGGCAAAAAATCTCGCATAGGCCAGCGGATCGGCCTCGGGTGGAGAGTGCGCCTCCAGCGCCTGGGCGAGGTCGCGTTGAGAGATGGTTCGCCCCGACACGGCCGCTAGAAATTTCGCGGCAGCCTCGAGGTCGGCCTGGGAATACGGCGCAAAGTCGCTCGGTGGGATGGTCACGATCCGACCTACAAAGCCGTCGGGCTTGCCCTCAAGGTGGCGATTGACTCGTCCCGCGCGCTGGACCATCGCGGTGACCGGAGCATGCTCCGTGATGAGCAAGTCCGCATCAAGGTCCAGGCTCATTTCACAGACCTGGGTGGCAACTGCGATCGCGGGCCTGTCACGCTGCTTGAATGCTTCAACTGTGCGTTCGTGAGTATTTCGGCGATCTACGAGCTTGTACCGGCTGTGGTAGCACAGGGTGTCTTCCCCCAATCGGTCTGCCAGTTCGTCCGCAAACGCCTGACAGCGCCCAACCTGATTGACCACGACTAACACGCGCTGCCCTCGTTCTCGATACGCGTCAATTGCTTGCATCAGGGCCGCATCTCGGTCAGACCGGTCAAACCGGTAGCGTGGATGGCACTCCTTATCCTCAAGCTCGGCGAGGTCCTCCCGGTGGTGCTCGTTCGGGAAAACCGAGAGCCCCGCGTCGGCGAGTGCCTGACGCCTTTTCGCCGGAAGTGTCGCGGTCATGCACAGCACCGGCACGTCGAACCGCTTGAGAAAACACAATAGCTCATCCAGCATTCTGCGGTCGTAGCTGTGGACTTCGTCCACAATCACCGCGCTGTCGGCGAGCAGCGGCAGGAGGCACAGGCTGGAATACCGATTCGAAAGGAAGGAGAGAAACTGGTCCACAGTCGCCGAGAACAGACGCCGCGACCAGAGTCCGAGAGCAAACAGGCGCTCGCCCGCCTCACCTGGCGAGAAATCCTTTCCTTGCATCGCTTCGGAAGGGTTTTCGGCCATGTCGACGAGATCGGTTTTCGCCGTGGCGTGTACGAGCGCGGCCTCACTTTCGGGTGCCCACGCCACGTAATCGCGAAAGCCTTCGGTGGCAGTTCCCCGGGTCGGATACAAAAACACCACGCTGCCGATGGCGCGTGTGCGCGCAACAGACTCGGCCCACTTCCACGCAGCCAGGGTCTTGCCGGCGCCACATGCTGCGAGAAGCAACGCGCGCGAACCTTGTTCTGCCGTCATCTCCTGGAAACGCCCGAGCTTAAACGGCTTGCCACTATTTCGTTCGATGGCCTGCCCACGCTTGGCGATGATCTCTTCGGCGATGTACTCAGCAGTGAGGGCCTCCCGATGAGCGACCTCCTCGATCCATTTTTCGATCGATCCACCTGTCCGGACGATGCCTGAAGCAACGGCATCCGCGATTATCAGGCCCGACTTGGTGGCCGCGTGAAGAGCCGCCCAGCGGGGGTCGCGTAGTGTTCGGCCGAATCGCCGAAGAGCACGGCAGCCGTCCCGAAATGCCGTTGCCCACGGCTCACGCTGTGTACTCACAGCGCCGGTCGGAATTGGCGGTCGCCCTGAGAGAGATGCCACCTCACCAATACGATCGAGGGTAGCCAACACCTCGGGGTGGTCGAAATATCCGGCGACCACTGCTTGATTCTGATGGATCATCCATTCGCCCTCCCCCGCCTTGATGTGGTGGCAAAGCACCGCCGAGGCGATGATATCGACGTGAAGGTCAGGGTTTTGCGAGAGCCAATCTCGCACCGCGGGCAGATATATGAGGAGGGCGCTGATATGCTCATGCCGCATCGTCTGCGACTTGAACTGAGGTGCCCACATGGCATTCACAAAGTCGGCGTTCGCTTTCCCGATGTCGTGAAACAGTGCCGAGAGCCGGAGATGGGTTCGGAAGTTGTCGATCTCGCCGGATGCGACCTTGAAGAAGCGTGGGAACGCCTCGCCCCATCTCGTGCCGTCTATAAACAGCAGCGATGCGGCGTTTTCGGTGTCAATAAGGTGCTGCTCAAGCGAAAGTGCCGACCC
>DASSBY010000231.1:0-3499 GCA_035698285.1 Fimbriimonadales bacterium
ATACCCACTTTCCATGTTGGGATCGGTAAAGTTCGTTACCCAGCGGAATCGGCTGTCATAGACCTCGACAACGCCGTCGCGGAAGTTCGTCGCATAGATATAGGTTCCGCGTCCGTTCCTTGCTAGTGCGAGTCCCTTATAGACAGCCATGCGCGACGAATTGTCCACGGCGACAAGGGCATGCATAGGATCGACGTCCGGGTTCCATCCGGTTATCCGTCCCTCCTCAGAAACGAACAAGAAACGGCTGGGCCCTTCGATTCCCATCGAGGCTATCCGAAAGCCTTCGGTGCTGTTGAACACGGTACCGGTCGGCGAAGAATCATCGGTTGGAAGGACGTCGACGATGAGAGGATTGCCCGGCGGAAAGGCGTTGCCTTCGCCGTCGTAGAGCGTCGATGTTCCAGTGCCGTTATTGGCTACCCAAAAAGGACCAGTGGGGCTAAGAGAAAGACCCCAGGCGTTGACGAGGTTGGGGTCGAAGTGTTCGGCGGCAATAAAGCCGTCAGACACGAGGTTGGTCTGTTCGAAGTCCGCGTTTGCGGCTGATAAGCACGTTAAAAACAGTGAAGCCATTAATACTTTCACGGTTGTGCCTCCTTAATGTGATAGCGCTTCTACGCCCCAACGAGCGGCGGGGCTGCCGGTTTTGCGTTTGCGTTTTGTTGGCCTCCAAACAGGTTACATCGTAGGTTTTCGTGCGATTCCGGGATAGAATGAACCGGTCGCCATGAGGCGGCGAGGACGCAGATGCCAGTAATTTCCGTAAGAATTCCGCAAATGGGAGAGGGCCTACAGGAGGCACGCCTCGTGGGCTTCCTCAAGAAAGCCGGGGACAAGGTTAAGCGGGATGATCCGCTCTACCAAATGGAGACCGACAAGGCTGTCATGGACGTCGAATCGCCTTATGATGGAACACTCATCGAGTGGACTGCCGACGAGGGCGCAGTCTTGCCGATTGGCGTGGAGATTGCGAAAATGGAAGTTGCCGAGGGCGTAAAGGAAATGGCCGTGGGGCACGGACCGGCTCCGTCCGCACGGACGGTTGCGCCGGAGCCACAACCAGAGCCAGAGCCGATCGCGGCAGAAAATGGCCCCGCCCGAAACGCGCAAATTCCACCACGCACCCGTAGATTTCTTAAGGAGAACGGTTTGCTCGACCAAGCTCACCTAATTCCCGCTAGGGGCGGGAAAATGACGGTCGCCGACGTCGAAGCGTTCCTCAAGGGTGGCACCGTACCCGCAATAACCACGGTAGAGCCGGCTTTTCCCCCGGTGACGCTGAAGTCGACGACTGAATTCGACGAAATCGCGCTCTCGCAGAGGCAGAAGACGTTGTCGTACCGGCTCGCCCGAGGCGCTCAACTCTGCGTTCCCGGGACGATCATGGTGGAGACAAAGTGGGGCGCGATCGAGGCCGCGCGTGAAGAAGTTAAGACAGCCGGCGGGAGCTTCCAGCCAAGCGCATTCACGATGATGGCTTGGTGCGTGGTACAAGCAATGGCGGCCAACCCGAAGTTTCGCAGCATCATGCCAGCAGAAGGGACTTTGCGGACGTACAAGGGCGCGAACGTGGGGATCGCCGTGGCCCTGCCCGGCGACGAATTGGTTACGGCGATGGTGCCGAACGCGGATTCGCTCTCCTTCCGAGAGTTCGCCGAAGCTGCGCGCTCGCAGATAGAACTCGCTCGGGATGGAAGGGATCAGGCGACGGAGGCAACGACTTTGAGCATCACGAATATGAGCGCTTTCGGCCTTAGAAATGCCGTGCCGGTCGTGGTTTCTCCGTCGGTGGCGACGCTTTTCCTCGGAGAGGCGTATTGGAGCCCGATCCCGAAAATGGGGGGCTTCGATTTCGAGCGGCTCGTCATGCTGTCGCTGACGTTCGACCACCGCGTAATCAACGGCGTCGGGGCGGCAAACTTCATCAATGAGGTAAAGGGCCGAATCGAGGACTTTCAGCTTCCCATATAGCCGATTTCTTCCAGCGCCCTTTGCAGAGCGGCAACTGGCAGACCGATAATATTGTCGATGTCGCCCCGAATGCGCGCGGCGAATTTCTTGGCGCCCCCCTGAATGGCATACGCTCCGGCTTTGTCCATCGGCTCTCCAGTTCGCACGTATTCATCGATTTCCTCCGGTTCGATCTTTCGAAACGTTACTGTCGATATTTCCAGCAATGATTTGCGGCCATCTGGATACATGAGGCAAACGCCGGTGATGACTTCGTGAGATTTTCCGGAGAGCTGCTCGAGCATAGCGCGAGCTGCGCCTTCTGACCTTGGCTTTCCGAAAAGTTTGCCGTCCAGCGCCACAGTCGTGTCGCAGCCGATCACGAGATTGTCGGACCGCTGCTTAAAGACATCGGCCGCCTTGGCCTCGGCGAGAACGCGCGCAAGCGATTCGGCGGGCGCCTCTATCGAGTCCTCGTCGACGGCCGATTGGACTATTTCGAACGTCTCGAACAGTCGCGCCAAAAGCTCCTTTCGGCGGGGCGAAGCGCTGGCGAGCACGACCGGGTACTTGCCTTTCATAATCATAGGGCGATGCAAGAGCTTACTCCGGATGAGATACGCCGCTACGCAAGGCACCTGATCATGCCGGAGGTCGGCGGCTCCGGGCAGCGGAAGCTCAAAGAGGCGGCCGTGGCCATCGTCGGCCTCGGCGGGCTCGGCTCGCCTGCGGCCTATTACCTCGCTGCCGCGGGAGTCGGTCGGCTGGGCCTCATCGACTTTGACTCCGTCGACGAATCCAATTTGCAGCGGCAAATCATTCATTTTCAGAAAGATGTTGGCCGCTCGAAGACCGAGAGTGCGGCGGAAAAACTTCGCGGCGTGAATCCCCATATTTCGCTGGACATTTTTGAGGAGCCGATCTCAAGCAAAAACGCTTTGCGAATTCTCGAAAATTACGACATCGTCGTCGATGGCACGGACAACTTTCCAACGCGCTATCTCATCAACGACGCGTGTGTTTTGCTTGGCAAACCGAACGTCTATGGCTCCATTTTTAGGTTCGAAGGGCAGGCAGGCGTCTTTGCGCTTCCCGACGGACCGTGCTATCGCTGCCTGTACCCTCAGCCGCCTCCGCCTGGCGAGGTTCCATCATGCGCAGAAGCGGGCGTATTAGGCGTTTTGCCAGGAATAGTGGGCTGTATCCAGGCGAACGAGGCGATAAAAATAATTCTCGGAATTGGCGAGCCCCTAAGCGGTTCGCTGCTTCATTTCGACGCCCTTTCCATGGCTTTTCGAAAACTGCGGGTTCAGAAAGATCCGCGGTGTTCTTTGTGCGGAGAAAATCGCACAATACACGAATTGATCGACTATGACTCTTTTTGTGGAATCAACAAAGGACCAGTCGGAATTCCTTCCGTAACGGTGGAAGAACTGGCGGCAAAGCGCGAGTCCGGTGAACCTTTTGTGCTCCTGGACGTGCGCGAAGAAGACGAGCTTGAAATATCTCGGCTGGATCCGATGCTGCACATTCCGATGCATCAGCT
>DASSBY010000232.1:0-3007 GCA_035698285.1 Fimbriimonadales bacterium
ACTCTCATCACCGGCAAGCTCCTGCCATCGCTCATCGCGCTCTTCCTCGCGGCGATGGTCGCGCAGAGTCGCTACGAGGCGAAAATCCATTCTGTGGTTGAGCTCAGCCTGGGGGCGCTCCTCGGGGGCGGGCTCGCGTTCGTCCTTTTCGGACTGGGACCGCAATGATGTCTGCCCTCGCACAAACGGCCCCCCGCTTCGAAGTGTCGAACTCCCAAGCGCTGCTCGCCCTGGCCGCCGTAGTCCTCTTGATGGCGTTCCACGCACTCTTCCGCTCCGGCGAAACCGCCCTCGCCAGCCTCAGGGTCGCTCGCATTCGGGAACTTATCGAAACCAAGGATCCGCGCGGCTCGCGCCTTCAAGCGCTAAGCGCCGACAGCCACTACCTCGCTGCTTGCCAGATAGGCTCTAGGATTTGCAAGGCGAGTATGTACACCACCTGTGTGCTCGCCTCTCCATGGGTGGCTCGTGCAATTTCCGGCCGCGAGGATTACGGAATCGGCTGGCTCATCGGCTCGGCGTTCGCGCTTGTTTTCATCGTAGGAATAGCGAACATGGTTATCCCAGAATCTTTCTTCGGCGGCCTCGCCAGAAAGAATGCGGAAGCCTGGGCTTTTCGTGTGGCGCCGATTCTCAAAGTGGCCCGCTTTGTCTTGTCCCCTTTCATCGCGCTCGTCACCGGCATCTCGTCGCTGCTGTCCCAGCGATTCGGCATGCTCCCCATGTTCGCCGCTCCACCGGTCACGGAAGAGGACCTGCGAGAAATGGTCGAGGCAAGCGGCGCGGAAGGCGGCTTGATCGAAGACGAGAAGGAGATGATTCACTCGATCATCGAGTTCACCGATACGATCGCGCGCGAAGTCATGACGCCCCGAACCGATATCGACGCCGTCGAGCGCTCGGCGACCGCCTCGGAAGTCGCTCAAATGATCCAGGAAACCGGCCACACCCGCATCCCAGTTTACGAAGGCAATATCGATCGAATCGTCGGGACGATCCACGCCAAAGACCTCCTCAGTTCGATTTTGAGCGGCAACGGAAGGGACATTTCGGCCATTATCCGCCCTGCGCTCTTTATCCCTGTCACGAAGGATCTCCATCAGCTTCTACAGGAGTTTCGCCGCAGCCGCACGCTCATGGCCATCGTGCAAGACGAGTTCGGTGGGACGGCGGGGCTGGTAACGATCGAGGACCTGGTGGAAGAGATCGTCGGCGAAATCGTCGACGAATACGACGTCGAGGAGCCGGAAGTGCAGTGCCTGGCAGAAAACGAGTGGCTTATCGATGGCCGGGCGCATCTCGACGATGTCAACGACGAAATCGGTTCGAACTTCGAAAGCGAAGAATTCGACACCGTTGGAGGATACATCTTCGGCCTATTCGGCCGACAGCCGGGCCAAGGCGAGTCGGTCGAGGACGGCGACTGGCGTCTTGCCGTCGACGAGACGGACGGCCGCCGCGTCCTGCGTGTCCGGGCGAGCAAAGGCGAGCCTCTTGCGTAGCGGCGAGGCGGTCGAAATAGACGGCGGCTACGGCGAAGGCGGCGGCTCGGTCGTCCGCGTCGCCCTCGCGGTTTCAGCCTTGACTGGCCAGGCGGCGGCAATACGAAACGTTCGCGGAGGATTGCGAAGGCCAGGCGTTAGCCCGGTCGACGCCGCCCTAGCACGTGCCCTGGCAGACGCAACGGGCGCGGAAGTCTCAGCACAAATCGGCGACGACGTTCTGCTCTTCGCCCCTTCGCATCCCGTTCGGCCCCTGAGAGATCGGATCGACCTGAACGCCATCGCCAAAGGATCCCAGCCCGGGAGCGCCACGCTCATCCTCCAAAGCCTGCTTACGCCCCTCGCTCGCGCCGGGGCCGTCAGTCGTTTCAACTGCCGAGGCGGGACCCACGTACCGTTTTCCCCGACGTTCGAATATTTTCGCGCCGTAACCTTGCCGGCAATGGCAAGATGCGGAATCGTCGCTTTTCCAACGATGGAAGCGGCCGGATATCCGCCACGCGGCGGAGGCGAAGTCAGCATCGAAATCGAGCCGAGCGCTATCAACTCCATACGTATGGAAGAGCGCGGCCAGCAGGAATCTGTCCGTGCGTTCGTCGTTACGAGCGAGCTGCCGGACTCGATCGCAAAGCGTGGCGTGGACCATCTTCACAAGCTTGCCCACCAAAACAACCTGGAAATGAGCGTCGAAACGGTGCGCCCGCGTGCATCCTCTCCCGGGGCGGCCGTGACCTGCACCGCACTTTTCGAAAACGGCTTCGGCGGTTATCAATCGATCGGCCAGCAGGGCAAACCTATGGAGGCCGTTTGCGAAGAGGCATTCTTCGAGCTTATTGAATGGTTGAACGGCGACGCTACGGCGGATGAGTTCTTGGCGGACCACCTGGTGCTTCCGGTTGCGCTTTGTTCGGAGGAGAGTTACTTTACGACCTCGCGGATAACGCCGACGCTTCTAACGGCAGCTTGGGTCATCAAGCAATTTATGCCTGCAAAGATCACGATCATCGGCAAAGAGGGCACTGCGGGGAAGATCACCGCTGGCGGATAGCCGCGGTATAATGAGCCTTCACTCGGAGAACGAAATTGGCTAGAGTTTGTCAAGTTAGCGGAAAGAAGGGCCTCAAGGCGAGGCATGTGCGGCACCGGCATTCCGGCCCGTGGAAGTTTCGGGCGCCCCGCAAGAACCGCGTTCAGCTGCCGAACCTCCAAACGGTAACCATTCAAACCCCCAACGGCAAAGTGCGCCTCACGGTTGCGGCCAACGTTCTCAAAAGCCCCGAATTCGTCGCGGTCGTCGCGGGCGCGAAACCGATTCCCAAGGCCTGGCTCGTCAAGCCGACCTATTAGCGGGTCATTCTTCTTAGCGTAGCCTCCATGATGGGAGTCGTCTGCGCCGAAACCGTAAACACCAGAGCTTCTCGGTAGACCCTTTGCGCCGGGTGCGCGAACGAATTGCCTGCGCCCGAGCTGGCGGCGACAGCGGCGTGCGCACTTCTTCCGGCAAG
>DASSBY010000233.1:0-7665 GCA_035698285.1 Fimbriimonadales bacterium
ACGAGGCGGAAAACGTCACGGATGTGGAGCAGGCGACGCTCGAGGTGGACGGCACGATCAGCGTCATCCGTCGAGCGGGCGTGCAGCATTTAGTTTCGACTCGGAAGCGTCTGAAGCGGAAGTCGCTGCGGCGGAGCTGAAGCCTGCCTCACGACATGTTATAAGCCAGCGCGTGCTTAGGTTGGTAAAGCAGTATCGAATCCGCCCCGGGCACTTGCAGCATGATTCCAAAGCCGAATCCATAATCGGCGATTTCGCCATCGAACTCGGCGCCCCGCGATTTTAGGTCGGCCACGGTGGCTTCGGCGTCGTCGCACATGAGAGAGATGCTGTGGTGGCGGGGCTCATCGTAGCGCTTTCCTTCCCACATCCCGGCGGTTGGGTGAACGCCGACTTCGCTCGCGCCGGATTTGAAGATGAGCCATCCCGGCTCGCTGTCGGGGTCTTCGACGTTGGACCAGCCAAGCACGTCGCGGAGGAAGGCGCGCGTGGCGGGCGGGTCGTCGGAGTAAATGAGCGCATGGATGGACGTTATCACCGCGTGACGGTACCCGGTAAACTGGCCTCGAATGCAGACGACCTTCGTGCCTGAAGTCACAATTGGCGACTGGCTCGGCTTGGCGGCGCTAGTGCTGCTTATCGTGCTTGTCATAGCTTTCGGCTGTATTGCGGTGCGGTCGGCGGCTCGGCGGTCGCTTCGCGCGATGCTTCCGGTGGGCGGGTTGATTTTGGTGGGGATCGCGGGCCTCTTTCGGCTCGTCGATGCGAAGGTCTCGATGCTCTCTGAAGTGAGATTTACGCCTTCGCAAGTTCGGATTACGTCGGTCGGGCGCGACGTCGTGCTTCCTCTCCGGCCGGGCAACAAGGTGGCGACGGCGGGCGACGAAACGGTGCTGATTTCGGGAGGGACGAGGGTTCCGCTCTCGCAACTTGGATCTTGGCGGCTGGACGACCTAGTCGTGGGCTCGTCGTTTTTGGCGAACGAATTTGCGGGGCGATCCCGAGAAGCCTCCACGCGCGCCAAAACCAGGTAACCTTATGGCCGTTATGGTCCCACTCCTCCTCCTTGCGGCGTGGCAGAACCCTGTGGGAATCGCCAACGACGCGCTATTAAAAAATCAGAACGAAGTCCACCTAAAAAATGTTCGGCAACTGACGTTCGGCGGGCAAAACGCCGAGGCTTATTGGAATGTCGACGGCACGAAATTGATTTTCCAGTCTTCCCAGCCGCAATGGCCGGACGAGCAAATGCTCGTTATGAATGCCGACGGGAGCGGATCAAAACTCGTGTCCTCGGGCAAGGGCCGCTGCACGTGTGGGTATTTTCTGCCTGACGGAAATATTATTTTTAGCGCCACGGATTGGAAAGACCCGGGCCCATCGCCCAAGCCGGACATGAGCAAAGGATATGTTTGGCGCGTAAATCCGCTCTTTCGAATCTTTAAGGCGAAGCCAGACGGCTCCAATCGCAAAAGGCTGATCGACGGCAAAGGATATTTCGCGGAAACCACCGTCGCGCCGAACGGCGAATATATGGTGTTTACGAGCACGAAGGACGGCGACCTGGAGATTTATAGGTCCGATCTGAAAGGCAAGCACATCAAGCGCCTTACGAACAGCCCGGGCTACGACGGCGGGCCCTTTGTGAGCTGGGATTCGAAGAAGATTGTCTTTCGACGGGATGTTATCGAGACCGAAGAGGAGTTGAAGGATTACAAGGCGCTTTTGAAGGACGACCTTGTTCGCCCCACGAAGCTAGAAATCTGGATCATGGATGCGGACGGCAAGAATCAAAGGCAAGTTACGCATCTTGGCGCGGCGAGCTTTGCTCCGTTTATTCTTCCCAACGGAAAGCAGATTATTTTTAGCTCTAACGTCGGAGATCCGAAGGGCCGCGAATTCGATTTGTATTTAATTGATGTCGATGGGACCGGCTTGCAGCGCATCACTTTCGCAGACGAGTTCGACGGATTTCCGATGATAACGCGCGATGGCAAACGCATTGTTTGGGCCAGCAATCGCAACGGAAAAGTGCACGGTGAAACGAATATTTTTGTTGCGGACTGGATCGAAAATCCGCCGCCCCCGCCGCATCTTCCCGATCCCGCTGCGCCCCCAGGTGGCGCTCGAAAAATTCACGTCGGCCTAATTCCGGATTATTCGGATCAAGGTCCAGGTTTGCTGCTCAGCGGCGTGGACGAAGGTTCGCCGGCGGAAAAGGGCGGACTAAGAGCGGGCGACAGGGTCATTAGGTGGGACGACATCAAGATCGACTCTATCGAGGACGTCCAGGCCATTTTCGAGCAGGCGGAGCCGGGCAAGGCCGCGAAAGTGACCGTCCTGCGCGGCGGCAAAGAGGTCGTTTGCACGGTGATCCCGGAGAAAGGCGGCTAATAGCCAGACCGGCGGACGCCTTCGGAGTAATATACCAACTTGCGAGGCCGCAGCCAGATCAACCCGGACGCCTTCCTTAGATGTGACCACTGCCGCAAGGTGCTATTGGTCAAGGAACTCGACGCCAACGACCGAGTCTGCCCGAACTGCGAGCACCATTTTCGAATCTCGGCATCGGAACGAATCGCGATAACCTTCGACGCGGGCTCGTTCGAGGAGATCGACGCGGATATGCAGTCGGCCGACCCTTTGGAGTTTCCCGACTACAGGGCAAAGCTCGCGTCGGCAGAGGCCAAGACCGGGCGGCACGACCCGATCGTGCGCGGGCGTGCCAATTTGCTTGGGCATCCGGTGGCGGTCGCCATTTCGGATTTCGCCTTTATGGGTGGCAGCATGGGATCGGTCGCCGGCGAGAAGATCACCAGAACCCTGGAACTCGCAGCGGATGAAGGAATGCCCGCCATTATTTTCACGGCGACCGGCGGGGCGCGGATGCAGGAAGGACTTTACTCGCTGATGCAGATGGCGAAGACCACTGCGGCGTGTGAGAAACTGTCCAAGATTGCGCCGTTTATTTGTATCTTTACGGACCCGACGATGGCCGGAGTTTTGGCTAGCTACGCCAGCCTGGCTGACATTATCCTTGCCGAGCCGGGAGCGCTGGTGGGTTTCGCCGGCGCGCGCGTCGCCGCGCAGGCATCGCGCGGTGGGAAGGCGCCGGACAATTTTCAAACCGCCGAGTACCATTGGGAGCACGGGATGATCGACAAGGTTGTCCGACGCAAAGAGATGCGGGCGACGCTTATCAAGCTTATCGACCATTTGCGAAGGGCGGCCAATGGCTAGGACTTGGCGAGAGTGGGAGCGGCCGCTGCTGGAGCTCGAGGAGGGCATCGTTAAATTGCGTGCGGCGCAAGCCAAGGAGACGCCTGCCCGGGCTGCTGCCATCGAAGATCAGATTCGCAACTTGGAGCGCAGCCGCGACAACTATATTCGCGTGAAATACAGCCGGCTGGGTCCTTGGGAGCGCGTCTTGATATCCCGCGCGGAGAACCGGCCCTATATGAAGGATTATGTCGATGCGTTCGTCGGAGATTGGGTGGAGCTTCACGGCGACCGGCGATTTGGCGACGACAAGGCCATCGTCGGCGGCGTGGGGACGATTGGGAGCAAGAGCTGCGTTATCGTCGGCCACCAGAAGGGCCGCGACCTGAAGGCGAGGCAGCATCGGAACTTCGCGATGGCAAAACCCGAAGGTTATAGGAAGGCGATTCGGCTATTCGACATGGCGGATCGGTTCGGGCTCCCCGTTGTCAGTTTTATCGACACTCCCGCCGCCGACCCGGGCGCGGAGAGCGAGAGCCGCGGCATCAGCGAGGCGATAGCCGCGGGCATGTTCAAGATGTTTTCCCTAGGCGTTCCGACGGTGGGCGTCATCATCGGCGAGGGCGGATCGGGAGGCGCGATCGGCATTGGCGCTTGCAGCCGAACGCTGATGCTGGAAAATGCGGTTTATTCGGTCATTCCTCCGGAAGGCTGCGCGGCGATCTTATGGCGAGATCCCGGCGCGAACGACCGGGCGGCATCGGCCCTCAAGCTAACGGCTCAGCATGCGCTCGAATTCGGACTGATCGATGAGGTCGTCTCCGAAGGCCTCGGCGGAGCGCACCGCCGGCCCGGCGAGGCGATTCACAACGTGGAGGATGCGCTTGTTCGCAATCTTGCAAGCTTCGAGGGGATGTCGCGAGATCAGATACGGTCTGAGCGGTATGAAAAGTATCGGCTAATGGGCGTTACGGCGGAAAATATCGCGGCCACTCGCGGATCGTAGCGCGAATCGCGCGAAGTATGCCACCATAAGGATAGCGGCCGGACAACATCCCCGTCCCCAAACAGGACTGTTCGCCCGTCAAAGGAGCAGCAATGTTTCAGACTCCTCTACCGCAGGAGTATGCGACCTTATCGACAGAAGAGGCGCGCGACAGGATTATCGCGGCCAAGCGCAAATTAGGCAGCCGCATCGTCATTCTCGGACACCACTACCAGCGTGACGAAATTATCGAGCACGCCGACTATCGCGGCGACAGCTTTAAGCTCGCAAAGGACGCGAATCGGCATCCAGAAGCCGAGTTCATCGTCTTTTGCGGCGTTCATTTTATGGCAGAAAGCGCGGACATCCTCACGCCGGATAACCAAAAGGTGATCTTGCCGAATTTGGCGGCCGGGTGCAGCATGGCGGATATGGCAAATCTTTTTCAGGTTCGCAACTGCTGGCGCGATCTGAGTGAAGTCGGCGTCGCGGACGAAGTCGTGCCCGTTACTTATATTAACTCAGCGGCGAATCTCAAAGCGTTCGTTGGCGAGCGGGGCGGGACCGTCTGCACGAGCACCAACGCCCCCAAGGCGGTTGAATGGGCGCTTTCGAGAGGGCGCAAAGTGCTCTTTTTCCCGGACCAGCATTTGGGGCGGAATACCGGCGTGAAGCTGGGCTACGATCCCGAAAAGAATATGGTTGTCTGGGATCCGCACCTGCCGTTGGGCGGCAACACGCCGGAGGCGATTCGGACGGCGACTTTTCTGTTGTGGAAGGGCCATTGTTCGGTGCACGGCAGGTTCACCCCGGAGCAGGTGCTGCAGGCGCGCCGCGATTTTTTGAACGTCCAAGTCATCGTCCATCCCGAATGCCCGATCGAGGTAGTGCGGCTTTCAGATTTGAATGGGTCGACGGAATTTATTATTAAGACAGTCGAAGCGGCGCCCGAGGGCACGACGTGTGCTATTGGAACGGAAATAAATCTGGTAAACCGTCTCGCTAAGGAAAATCCTGGAAAGAAGATCTTCTGTCTCGACCCGATGATTTGCCCTTGCTCCACGATGTATCGCATTCATCCAAGTTTTTTGTGTTGGTCGTTGGAGAATATCGTAGACGGTACGCCCGTAAACATAATCGAAGTGCCACCGAAAGTGAAGCATTTCGCTAAAATGGCGTTGGACCGGATGCTCACGATTGTCTAGCTTCATCGAAATTCCAGAATATTACGAAGAGCTTATGTCGGGCGTTCCGTATCCGATGTGGGTCGAGTATCTAAAGCTGTTATGGGCGAATTTCGACGTCAATCCTCGTACGGTTTTGGACGTTTGCTGCGGGACGGGGAAAATGTGCCGTTTGCTTGCGGAGCAAGGCTATGAAATGACGGGAGTCGATTTGTCGGCGGGGATGATAAGGGCCGGGCAGGGAATTGCTCGCCGTGAAAAGGCAGATATAAACCTTTACGCGCAGGACGCCACTGAAATGCGCCTCGGAAAAAAGTTCGATGCGGCGTTTTCTTTTTTCGACAGCTTAAATTATATCATCGATCCCTCGCAGTGCGCCCTCGCGATAAAGCGAACCGCGGAGCATTTGAATTCCGGCGCGGCGTTTGCGTTCGATGTCAATACTCCGTACGCTTTTGAAAAACAGATGTTCGACCAGGAAGACCTTCGCCCGAAATCGAAGGTGCGCTACAGGTGGCGCGGGACCTGGGATCCCGGGGCGAAGCTTTGCTCCGTAGCTATGGAGTTTTGGGTGGGCAAGAAGACATTTTCGGAAGTTCACGTGCAAAGGGCGCATTCGCTTCAGGAGCTCGTTTGTTGGATGGAGGAGGCGGGGTTTGAGCGAGTTCGCTGCTATGATGCTTTCAGCCTCGATCCCCCCCGGGGCCGCAGCGACCGCGTGCACGTCGTCGGGGTAGTCGGGCATCCTTGAGGCGGGGCCCGGCATTTTTCGCTAAATCGTGATACAATGGCTTTGGAACTATCTCGGTCGAGCTAGGGAGGGAAAAATTTGCAGTTCACATGCGGTTGTCTTGAGGAGTTGCGTTTAATTGTGACGCGACGCGCGAATGGCAAGCTTCGCGGGCGGCGGTTGTTGCGTTAAGCGCTTCTTGGGTGCCATTTCGCCTTGGCATCGGCGGTCTGCGCTGGCATGTACGTTCCCAAGCCGCTCGATCCACCTAATTTCCCTAAGAATCCAACCGGCGGGATCATCCATTGGGGCGAGACCAACTACAGCGCTTATGGCGGCGATACGGCTTCTTATGGCGCAAGCCAGCTCGACGGCGAATACGTCGACTGTGCCGGAACGATCACCACCGTATACGCCTGGCAGCGAGATCAGATTCCCGATCCACAAAACCCGGGCCAATCCATCGACGATCCGCTGGATGACCCACCCGAATACGTGATTTCCGAAGAATACTGCCGAGCCTACGCCTACGCGGCATCCCCGGGCGATGTGCTCGTCGCCGCCGACAACGGCTTGGGATTCGATGCTGTCCCGGGCGATGATGGGACCGCCATCTGGCTAACCAGCGAAGGCACACTTTACACGAAGCGACAGGGCGGTCAGGAGATAACGCTGACCTGCACGCCGAGCGCTACGGCGATCGTCTTCGACCCGCAGCCGCCCTATGACGGCGCTTATGCTGAAGTTCATTACAGCTCATCGATTCTGACGCCGAAAGTTTCGCTGGCTGGAACGACACGTTTCTATGATCCGCAACTGGTGGCTTTCCTCACTGGGCAGGGAATAACGGGATCGGTGACCGGCTATGCACCACTGCAGATTTCGACATACTCCTGGAGCGTGGACAACGATGACACCGTGAAGGTCTTTAAGAGCTATACGCATACGAGCGGGCTAGGCAAGAAGTACTTGCACAGCCGCACGGACAAGGAGCAACAGACCTATCCGTTCTTCACAGTCAAAAAGGGAACGGTTACCGTCAAGTGTGATATTACGTTCGCTGCCGCGCCCGAAGGTGTCAAGTACGCCGCCGGCATGTCTCCTTTCACCGCGGAATCGTGGCCCGTGGACTCCGTCCGGCCGGAGTTGACACCAGGCGGCGTCACGAGCGGATATGTCGCACTCTGGCCGTCGCCGGCTACGCCCACAGGGTTTATCTTCGGGCCAAACCCGCCTACGCAGAATGGTCAGGATTGGTCCGGCGTCACCTATACCATTCCGTCCCCGTTTGCCCAGGGGGGCCAGGGCTGTTTCGTCCAATTGATTACGGCGAACCGCAACATGTATCGGCATGCGCCGCCGAACCACTACACGCACTTCACCTATCAGACCTCGGCTGCCCTCGATACGGCCTACCCATATCCTTTCGGAACGGGAATATGGGCCTTGCCCGGCAACGGGCAATTCATAGATTCGCCCGCGGTAAGTTGGGACTGGGATCCCGGCGATGGCGGCGGTCACGATTGGTACAACGCTTCGGCGAGTGA
>DASSBY010000234.1:0-7193 GCA_035698285.1 Fimbriimonadales bacterium
AGTTATGCGGCGCCTGCGGGCTCCGACATAAGAGCGCAAAGCGAACTGTGGTTCCTCAAGACGCAACCGAAGCCCGGCGCTAAGGTCAAGTATTTTCGTTTCGATATCAAGGAGCTCAAATGGGTCGAGGAAGCGACCACATACGTCGGGCCGGGAAATCTCAAAATTGGCGGCAAGGACATGCATGCGCACCTTGTCAAGAGTGGCGCCGGGCGGGCTTGGGTCGACGATGAAGGCTCGCTGCTGAGGCTCGAAGCGGGAAAGCTCGTTATGCAGGCTGTTCGGTAGTGGACGAGGTTCTTCGGATCGGCGTTGTGGGCTGTGCGGGCCGCATGGGCCGAGAGGTCTGCAAAACGGTGGACTCGGCGCCGGATATGGAGCTTGCGCTTGCGGTGGACCGTGAATGCGTCGGCGAATCCGTCCGCAGTTTCACCTCGCCGCATGCGCCGGACTTAAAGGTAACGGACAGACTTTCGGAAGGTATCGAGAAAGCGGGCAACATCTACGCGATCGTCGATTTTACAAACCCCAAGTTTGCGGCCCACCATGGTTTGGTTGCGCTGAAGCACAAGGTCTCGCCGATCATTGGCACGAGCGGCTTGGGGGCATCCGAACTGGCGCAGCTTCGCTCCGCGGCGGAGGAAGCCGGCGTCCCTGCCGTTTATGTCCCCAACTTCGCGATTGGCGCAGTTCTTATGATGAAATTTGCAGCAGAGGCTGCGAAGTTCATGCCGGAATGCGAGATCATCGAAATGCATCATGAAAAGAAAGCGGATGCCCCTAGCGGCACCGCGACTCGAACTGCCGAGATGATCGCCACCAACAGACGGAGGCGTCCTGACACCGTGCGCACTGACATGATCAAGGTAGAGTGCGTTCGAGGCGGCGTGTTAGGCGAGACGCCGGTGCACTCGATTCGACTGCCGGGCTTGCTCGCGCATCAGATGGTGATTTTTGGCGGCGTCGGCGAGGTGCTTACCTTACGCCACGACAGCATGGACCGTTCGAGTTTCATGTCAGGCGTTTTGCTCGCCATCCGCAACCTTGCCGGCCACAGAGGGCTCATCGTGGGCCTTGAAAAGCTGATGGATTGAGAAAAATGGCCGCCCGCGAAATCGCAGGCGGCCAAAACTCATAGGATGGCTAGTTTAAATCCCAAAGGTAGGCATCGGGATCGAAGATTCGTCCGCCGGACTGCGCGAGAACTTGGCAGCCCGCCGTCAAATTGTCGACCTTAAGCGCTTTCGAGTGACCATCTACGAAGGTGGTCACGACTACGCCCTCGTTGCGGCGCTTCCATGTGTCTTGCCCACGATCTCCACCGCCGTGCCACGGCCATACTCGGCCGAAGACGACGAAGGAAAGGGGCTGACCCGGGTTCCATCCGCCGTGATACCAAAACTGGGTGGTACCGGGAGGATAGGGAATGGCAACGTTGCCGTCGATGTCGTAAAGGCTAGGCGGATCCGCCGAGCGGCTGCCCGCGCCGTACTCCTTGCCCGAAGCGTTGCGCTGCCAAACCGTTTCCACCGCCAGGATGGTTGCGCCGGGCGATGTGATGCGCGACTCGTTGATGGGATACGGGGAACCATAAGGGCCGTTCGGAGGCACGACGCATTCCGGCGATAGGAATTGGTAGTTGTAGCCGTAGTTGGCCCTCATGGCGTAGCAGAACTCCTTGGCGTGGAGATTCGTTGGGTCGATCGGCTGCTCGTTTTCGGGATTCATGAGCAGCTCGGTCTCCGTATTATGCGGATCCGATGCGCATCGAAGAACGTTCCAGCTTTGCCGATAGTTTTTCTCCATCAGATGCCAAACGCTGTTGGTGGGGTCATTGGCATCGTTGTGGCCGGTGCCGAAAGCGTACATCATAGGAGGCATATACGTGTCGTTGTCTCCGACGTACATCAGGTTGGCCTTGCAGACCTGGTTCGATTGCGACAGGCACTGCGTCTTTTTGGCAGCTTCTTTGGCGGCCGCGAAGACAGGGAAGAGAATTGCTGCCAGGATCGCGATGATCGCGATCACGACGAGCAACTCGATTAGCGTAAATGCTTTACGCGTCCTCATTGTCAACACCTCGATAGTTAGTAGTGCTGCAAACGGCAACAAAGTGCCGCCTGCTGGTTTCAGTATACAACTTACAGGACGGCTCGACGGACTTTTTTGCTCGATTTGGGAACCGATTCCCTACGAACTCCGTGATCTCTGGCACAAAAAAAGGGCCGGACAAAAGTCCGGCCCTTTTTTCATTCAAGGCTTACCTCTTTCTACCACCCATGCCGATCGGCGTTGGATCGCCGGGCTTCGGGGTCGCCGGCTGCAAGCCAGGCGGGGGCTTGGGGAGACCGGGAACGGTTTCCTCGCCGCTGGCGTCGCTCCTGCTCTTCGCGAACATGATAGCGCCGATAACGGCAACCACGATGAGCACGATGATCAGAGGCTTCGACACGGAGCTTTGCGATTGCTTGCCGTATGACATGATCTTGGTCCTACTGAAGGTCCCAGAGGAAGGCGTCGAGGTCGTAGGCTATTCCAGTAGAGCCTGTTCGGACATCGCAACCCGCGCTAATCTGGTCGATCTTGAGCGTCTTGGTGTGGCCGTCGGCGAAGCTCACTACAGCGTTGCCTTCGTTGCGGCGAAGATAGGTGTCGTCACCCTTGTTCTTGCCACCGTGCCATGGCCACGTTCCACCGAACACATTCCAAACCTTAGGCGTGGTCGGATTCCAACCGCCAAACCAATAGTAGCTCTGCGTGTTGGGCGGGAACGGGCGAATGTCGTTGTTGTTGATGTCGTGCCAGCAGGGGGCATCAGTACCGTAGTTGCCGCCGCCTTGGACGTTGCCGGAGGCGTTGCGGTTCCAGATCGACTCTGTGTAGAAGATGGTGCTTCCAGGTGTGGCCATCCGCGAGCTGCTGATATTGACTTGGTAGAGTTCGCCGCCCTGAAGGATGACGAGGGGATCGATGAACTGGAAGTTGATGCCGTAGTCCACGCGATAAGACCAAGCTCGGTGAAGCTGATCTTTGGAGGCGTTGGCTGGCAGAGCCGCGTCGTTAAGGTCGTAGGCCATGCCCTTGTCGGTGGCATTGGGATCGGACGGACATCGCAGAACGTTCCAGCTCTGAATGTAGCCCTGCATGTAGTAAGGCCAAGCGCCGGAATTCATAGGCGTAGCGTTGTCGATTACCAAGTCCAAGGCGGGTACGTAGTCGTCGTTGTCGCCCATGTACATCAGAACCGATTTCATCATCTGGTTCGAGTTGGCGACGCAAGTAGTTTTCTTGGCCGCTTCTTTCGCAGCGGCGAAGACGGGGAACAAGATGGCGGCCAGGATCGCGATGATCGCGATAACCACCAAAAGTTCAATGAGCGTAAAGCCCTTGCGAACTGTTTTCATGTCTCTTTAGTAGACCTCCTAGAAGTGCTGCTTTGCTCCGCCCTGGAGGGTTTGGGAGCAAGCTGAGAGAATATACACCCGTTAGACAGCTTTCTGCGCGCGGATGTTCGGATAATTTTACCAAATTTTAGGGGCGCATCGGTATCGAGTCGGTCTTGCGGAAGGAGCATTGTCGAGATCGGCAAGCTCCTCGGGCGTGTTGAAGCTTCGAATCCACTCAGGATCGACCCCGAGTGAAACGAGCCGACCTGCGTCGAGAACCGCAACTTCGAGCCTGCGAAGGAGGCTCATCATGCTGCTCTCCCCCTCGAACGGCCCAAGACTTTGCGCCCTGTAAAGCGCGCAGAGCGGCTGGAGAAATCCCCCGACACTGGGGATCGCAGCATCAGATTGGCCGATCTCATCGCGGAGAAGCGTAACTACCTGTGCGCGGAAGAACGGCATATCGCAGGAAGCTGCGAATACAAAAGGGAATTCCGGCGCGAACTCATCGAGCGCTCGACGAGGGCCGGGAAACGGTTCAGGGTCCGATTGAAAAGCGAAGCCTTCGATCGGCTCGCGGCCAAGGACGGTTACATTCACGCATTCTTCCGCAAGGATCCTGGCAGTTCGCGCGGCGATCGGTTCCCCATTTATGACCAGGGAAGCCTTGTCTGTTCCCATCCGCCTACTGGCACCTCCGGTCAGGACGACGGCCTCTACGTCTGTCAGCACTCTGGAGCCTCGGAAGCGGTCGCTGGACCGATGCGCACGCACGCCCGCTTGAATTCGGGGATTTTGCTGATCGGATCGAGGGCGCGAATCGTAAGGTTGTTTGCCGATTTCTTGCCTGCCCAGTGGTAGGGAATGAAAATCGTGTCGGGGCGAATAGTGGTTACAACTTTGGCTCTCAGCACGACTTTGCCCCGCCGGCTCTCAACCTTCATCCAGCTTCCGTTTTCGATTCCGTATCGAGCTGCCAGCTCCGGATGAATCTCGACGTACGGTTCAGGGCATAAGTCCATCAATCCGCCGATTCGGCGCGTCTGCGTTCCGCTCAGATACTGCGAAACCACGCGGCCGGTCGTGAGGATAATCGGGTATTTGTCGTCCGGCTCCTCAGCCGAGGGTCGATACGCAACCGGATTGAAGTGCGCTTTGCCATCCGCGGTCCAATAGTGACCATCTTCGAAAAGGCGTGGCGTGCCAGGGTGGCCGATCTCTGGGCAGGGCCAGAACACTCCATATTCTTTTTCGACGCGCTCGTAGGTAATTCCATAGTAATCCGCCGATCCCCCCTTGCTAGCGACGCGGAGTTCGTTGAAGATGTCCTCCGAGCACTTATAGTCAAAGTACTTTTGCCTCCCGAGCCTTCGAGCCAATTCGAGAATGATTTCCGTGTCGGGTTTTGCGTTGCCGGGCGGATCCACGGCTTTGTTTATTTTGATGACGCGACCCTCCGCGGAGGTCGATGTTCCTTCTTCCTCCTCATGGAGCGACCCTGCGAGGACTATGTCCGCATGATGGGCGGTCTCGCTGAGGAAGAAGTCGATCGCCGTGTAATGCTCGAGGCGATCGAGCGCGTCGGATGTGAAATTGCTGTCGGGAAGCGAGACCAACGGGTTGAAACAGATGGAAATAAGGGCCTTGATTTCGCCGTCGTGGATCATGTTCATGATCTCTTGCGCCGTATGGCCCTTGTGGGGCAGTTCGCTTTCTTCGATTCCCCAGACGCTGCAGATATAGGCGCGGTGCTCGGGGTTTTCGACGTCTCGGTTTCCCGGGAGCTGATCGCACTTGTGCCCGTGCTCGCGCCCGCCCTGACCGTTGCCTTGGCCGGTTATGGTCCCGTATCCGCAACCCGGCTTGCCGATTCGGCCGGTCGCAAGCACGAGGTTTATGCATGAGACGACGTTGTCCACTCCCTTCGTGTGGTGCTCGATGCCGCGCGCGTGCAGGAGGAATGATTTCTTTGCCCGGCCCCACATCCGCGCGGCCTTTTCGATATCTTCTACCTTGACACCCGAAATCCTCGACGCTTCCTCCACGGTCATGGCCATCGCCGCAGCCTTCGTCTCTTCAAAGCCGGATGTTTGTGTTTCTATAAAGGCAAGGTCGAGCATGTCTTCTTCGATGAGGATCCGAAGCATCGCGGTAAAGAGCGCAGAATCGGTTCCTGGACGAACCGGTAGATGAAGGTCGCACGTCCGCGCGAGCGGGGTAACTCGGGGATCCACCATGATTAGCTTTGCTCCGCGGTCGCGGGCGCGCCAGATGTAATCCGTGGTTATCGGCGAGCATTCGGCCACGTTGGTTCCGGCGCAGAGGATGACCTCGGCTTCGATGATGTCCATCCAATAATTGGCTGCGCGGTCGATGCCGAATGCCTTCTTGTTTCCGGCGCCGGCGCTAACCATGCAAAGCCGCCCGTTGTAGTCCAGCTCTTTCGTCTGCAGGGCTACTCGCGCGAATTTGCCCATGAGATAGCTTTTTTCGTTCGTTAGCGAAACGCCCGACAGAACGGCCACCGCATCATTGCCGTATTGCTGCTGAACTCGCTGAATTTCGGTTATCGTCGTCGAATAAGCTTCCTCCCAAGAAATGGCCTCAAATCCTTTTCCTTCGACACGCTTCAATGGCGCAAGCAGGCGGTCCGGATGGTTATCCTGCATATAGCGTTTAATGCCCTTCGGGCAAAGCTTCCCACGGTTGAAGGGGAAATCCATCCATGGCTCGAACCCTATTACGTGGTTGTCGCGGACTTTCAGCTGGATTCCGCATTGTTGCCCACAAAAGCAACAATGCGTTTTTACCAGCTTTTCCGGTTCGCCTCGCCCTTTCCAACCGCCGGGAGGAACGTAGTTAAGATGGGGACCGAATTGCTCGGTAATTTTTTGAATTGTAGTTGGAAGCTTTGCCATTATCTTATAATCGCTCGGTAGAGCCGACGAAGCCGTCATCGTCCAATAGAGACAATTGACTGAGCGCGTAAATACGAATTTTTTCGTGGGGAGCAAGGTTTTGATGGTCGCCAAATTCGTAGCCGAGCTGCCGCATCGTCTCATGCAAGTCGTCACGGTGCAGCTCCGAATCGAATGCGACGCCTGACCTCGGGCAAATTGCCTGCGCGCCACGCCGCCCCTCCTCTTTGTAGTAGGCGACGCCGATTTGTGCCGGGCGTTGGATTACGTGGAACAGTTTGCCGAAGGGAAGATAGAGAAGCAGCGATACGACGGTAAACGCATGGAGCATGGAGATGAAAGCAAAATTCGATCCTCTCATGAAGTGCTCACTCGCCGTTAGCATTAACCCCGTGGTGGCGACCGAAAACAATAGAAAAAGGGGAATGAGGTCCGAGGCGATGCTCTGGACCGCCTGCGCTCCGCGGTCGAAGAGGCGTCGATGCATGGCGAGAGCGATTCCCATTAGCAGGAGCACCGCACTGATATTCAGCCAGTTGAAGAAAATGAAACCGAGTAGGCCATGGGGATCAAATGTCAAAACCCGGACGCCCATAAATTCCATAGCATAATCGGTGGCGTTTGCTGCCGGCAGGAATTGGATCCATCCCCAACTGAGCGGAAGCGTGATCATGAATGCCAAAATACAGCCCCACGCTATGCCCATATGCGCGAGCCATCTTCTGACACTTCGCTTTTCGATGAACCTCTGTATCACGATGTCTTGCCAGAAAAGCGCGACCAGATTAACGATATTCTGGAGGACCCGCTTGGGCCTTAAAAACAGTCTCCATGAAGCTTTGAAATATCGCCACGTCGGTGGCCGTTGCAGCCACATGGCATATCGGTA
>DASSBY010000235.1:0-5312 GCA_035698285.1 Fimbriimonadales bacterium
GCGATCGTCGGCGTCGAGCGCGAAATGTCGGGGCGGCCCGCAGGTGCGCGCACGCATATGCTCGTCTGCCTGGGCGCCGCTTTGTTTACGCTCATCAGCGTCTCCTTCGGCTCAGCCACTCCGGACCGCATCGCGGCCCAGGTCGTCACTGGCATCGGCTTCCTCGGCGCCGGCACGATCCTGCGCTCCGGCCCCGAGATCAAGGGCCTCACAACGGCTTCGAGCATCTGGGCGGTTGCCGCGATCGGGATGAGCATCGCCGTCGGCGGTCCGTTTTACTGGATCGCGTTGGCCGCCGCAATCATGACTCTGGTTACGCTGCGCCTTGTTCGGCGCTTCGAACGCGAGGTTTTGGACAGTGAGCGTGAATCCGCCGTGGACCTCGTCGTTACCGGGACGAGCGTCGTACCCGAAGTGATAACGAGCTTGCAGGCCTCTGGCGCTCGGCTGCACCGCTTCGAAATGTCGCCATCGGGAGAGCAAACGCTCGTCCAGATCAGCTTTATCGGGCGGCCGACAGGAATTCTGGATGTGGTCGCCAAGGTGCGCGGTGTTGTGTCCGCGCAATGGGCCGACTGATAGCGGCTTCAAGTATAATTTGAGGCGAAAATGAACATAAACGGAGCCTCGGTATCCACGCCTGAAAGCGGCACTTGGCGGCTGAAGGTCGGACTGGCGGAAATGCTGAAGGGAGGCGTCATTATGGACGTCGTCACGCCTGAACACGCCAAGATCGCTCAGGATGCCGGCGCCGTTGCGGTGATGGCCCTCGAGCGCGTCCCTGCGGACATCCGTAAGGACGGCGGCGTCGCAAGGATGAGCGATCCCAAGATGATCCTGGGAATAAAGAAGGCCGTCTCCATTCCGGTGATGGCGAAATGCCGAATCGGCCACTTCGTGGAAGCTGAAATCCTGCAGGCTCTCGAGGTCGACTATATCGACGAGAGTGAAGTTCTGACTCCGGCGGACCCAGACCGCCATGTCTGGAAACACGATTTCAAGGTGCCGTTCGTCTGCGGTGCGAGGAATCTGGGCGAGGCTCTCCGCCGAATCGGCGAGGGCGCGGCGATGATTAGGACCAAAGGCGAAGCCGGCACGGGAGATGTGATCGAAGCCGTTCGACACATGCGCTCGATCGTTGGGGAAATGCAAATGGTGAAGGGCGCAAGGCAGGATGATCTAATGTCGATAGCCAAGAACCTCGGCGCCCCGTTCGAGCTGGTTCGCGAGGTTCACGACACGGGCCGACTGCCTACCCCGAACTTTAGCGCCGGCGGCATTGCGACCCCTTCCGACGCCGCCTTGATGATGAAGCTGGGGGCCGAAGCGGTGTTCGTCGGCAGTGGAATCTTCAAGTCGGGCGACCCGGCCCGAAGAGCGAGGGCTATCGTGGAGGCTGCGGCCCACTATGACGATGCCGACCTCTTGGCGCGCGTTTCGGAGGACCTCGGCGAACCCATGGTCGGCATCGGGGTGTCTTCGCTACCCGATTCAGAACTGCTCGCCGTTCGCGGCTGGTAGGAGAAAAGCATCCAGCCCGAGAATCGCATCTACTTCGGGGACAACCTTAAGATCCTCGGCCAGATGCCGTCAGAAAGCGTCTCCCTTATCTATATAGACCCGCCGTTCAACACCGGCAAGCTGCGGGAGCATAAGCGAATCAAGACCAAGGCGGCCGAAAACGGGGACAGAATCGGCTTCAAGGGCGCCACATACAAAACGGTTGCGGTGTCGTCGAAAAGCTATACGGACATTTTCGATGACTACCTTTCGTTTCTGGAGGCAAGACTTAAAGAGGCGCGGCGCATCTTAACCGCAAACGGGAGTTTGTATTTTCACATCGATTATCGCGAGGCGCATTATTGCAAGGTTCTGCTCGACAAGATATTCGGTCGGGACTGTTTCTTAAACGAAATTATTTGGGCATACGATTACGGCGCGCGCACGACGAAAAAGTGGCCCGCAAAGCACGATAATATCTTCTTGTACGCAAAGAACCCCGAAAACTATATATTTAATTATGAAGATATCGAGCGCATCCCGTACATGGCGCCCGGCCTCGTAGGACCTGAAAAAGCAGCGCGAGGAAAAGGGCCTACCGATACATGGTGGAATACGATTGTTCCGACGAAAGGAGCGGAACGAACCGGCTACCCCACCCAAAAGCCGCTAGCCATCGCGACGCGAATCGTCTCGGCCTCGTCGAGGCCGAATGACATCGTGATGGACTTCTTCGCGGGGAGCGGAACGGTCGGTGAGGCGTGCCGGAGGCTCGGCCGGCGGTTCATCCTCGTCGACAATAATCCCCAGGCGATCGAAGTTATGGCGAAGCGTTTCGAGGGTGACCGGAACATCGCTTGGCTCTAAGCCAAATCTCAATTAAAAGACAGCGCGCACTCCGCGGCGTATCGAACTTGATCTTCCGTCAAATGCGCCTGCACGGGCAGCGAGAGCACTTCCCTGCACGCCGCTTCGGTCTCCGGGAAATCTCCTTCTACATAGCCCAGGAACGAGTAAACCGGTTGAACATGCAACGGCACGGGATAATAAATAGCGCATCCTACTTTTTTCGAGCGCAAATGCTTCATGAAATCGTCCCTGCGCGCATGGCGAATCGTATATTGATGATACGGATGCTTCGTGGTTTCATCGGAAGCGAACGGAGCGCAAATCGCGCTGTCGATAAACGCTTCATCATAAATGGCCGCATGCGCGCGCCTGCGTTCGTTCCAGTCCTCCAATCTCCGCAGCTTTACGCGCAAAATCGCACCTTGAATCTCATCCAGCCGACTCGTGTGGCCCACATGCTCGTAAAGGTAAGGTTCTTGCGCCATGCCGTGGACGCGAAGGCTGCGGCAGTCGTAGGCGATCTTTTCGTCGTTTGTTAGAATCATCCCTGCATCGCCAGCGGCGCCCAAATTCTTAGTCGGGAAAAACGAGAGCGCGGCGGCGACGCCCCACGAGCCGCAAGGCAATCCGTTCCGCGTGCCGCCGATTGCCTGCGCGGCGTCTTCGAGAACCGAGATTCCGCGTTCGCCTGCGACCTCCATGATGGCCTCCATGTCCGCCATCTGACCGAATATATGTATCGGCAAGATCACTTTGGTGCGCTCGGTAACGGCGGCCTCGAGCTTTGCGGGGTCCATGTTGAACGTCTTGGGGTCGATGTCCACAAAGACCGGCTTGCCGCCGTTTTGAAGGATTGCCTCCACGGTAGCGACGAAGGTGAATGGCGTTGTGATAACCTCGTCTCCCGGCTCGATGCCGATCGCCTGCAAGCCGATCTTCAGGGCATCGGTTCCACTGTTGGTGGCGATTCCGTAATTCGTGCCGCAGAGGTTCGCGATCTCCTCTTCGAGCGCCTTGACGTTGCCGGCCGGCGTGTACATGCCGCTCGACAAAACGTCGAGGACAACTTTGTCTAGTTCGTCACGAAGTTCATTGTACTGGGCTTTTAAATCGACGAGGGGCGCTTCCATGCTCATACAAGGCAGAATCATACGCGTTTGAGCGCGCAATATGCCATAATGGACTGAAAAGCCAGGAGGTTCAATGCCCGCTTTTCAAGAGCGATTAAGTTTCGACGACGTTCTTCTAGTTCCTAAACGTACTGAGGTCATGCCCCACGAGGTCGACACGTCGACCGAATTAATTCGTGGACTCAAGCTTCACATTCCCATCGTTTCTGCGCCGATGGACACCGTCACCGAAGCGCGCATGGCAATCGCCATGGCTCGCGAAGGCGGTGTGGGCGTGATTCATCGCAACATGACCATCGACCAGCAGGCCGACATGGTCGATCGAGTGAAGCGCAGCGAGCATGGCATCATTCACAACCCGATCCGCCTGGGAAAGGACGACACGATCCAAGATGCGCTCGCGATCATGGAGCGCTATCACATCAGCGGCGTCCCGATCACCGACGATAACGGCAAGCTCGTTGGAATTCTCACCAACCGGGACATTCGGTTCGAAACCAACTACAAAAGGCCCATCCACGAGCGGATGACGAGCGAGGCCCTCGTTACAACCCACGAGGGCGCGGACCTCGAGAGCGCGCAAAAGATTTTGCAGGAGCACCGAATCGAAAAACTCCCCATCGTGGACGACAACGGCATCCTCAAAGGCCTCATCACGATCAAGGATATCCTCAAGGTCAAACAGCATCCTTTTGCGACTAAGGATGAGAAAGGGAGACTCGTCGTCGGGGCGGCCATTGGCGCCCTGCGCGAGCCGTTCGAACGATCGAAAGCGCTCTTTGAGGCGGGCGCGGATTTCGTCGTTATCGACGCTGCCCACGGCCATAGCGCCGGCGTCATGAATTGCGTCAAGCTTCTCAGGGAGAAGCTGCCGGACCTCAGAATTATCGCGGGCAACGTCGTGGATCGCAACGGCGTTTGCGAGTTGATTTCGCTCGGAGTGGACGCCTTGCGCGTGGGAATCGGGGCGGGCTCGATTTGCACGACGCGGGTCGTCGCCGGCGTCGGCGTTCCGCAGTTTTCGGCAGTTCTCGAATGCGCGGAAGCGGCCAGCGAAGCTGGGGTGCCGACGATCGCGGACGGCGGCATCCGATCCAGTGGCGACGTCGTCAAATCGCTCGCCGCCGGCGCGAGTTGCGTGATGATGGGCAATATGTTTGCGGGATGCGACGAATCGCCCGGTGAGATCGAAATGTATCGAAACAGAGCCTACAAGGTTTACCGGGGGATGGGCTCGATAAGCGCTATGCGCCAGGGCAGCAGCGACCGGTATTTCGCCGTCAAAGACGGCGGGACGATTACTCCCGAGGGTGTCGAAGGCCGCGTTCCCTACAAGGGGCCGCTTCAGGAGACCATGAGCCAGATTGTCGGCGGTCTCCGCTCGGGGATGGGCTACGTCGGCGCACCGACGCTTTCGGATCTCGCCAACCGCGCCGAGTTCATAAAGATCACAAACGCCGGCCTAAGAGAGTCGCACCCGCACGACGTCTGGATCACGAAGGAGCCGCCGAACTATTCAAGCCCCGCCTTTGGCGGCGAATCGGATTAGCCCTTAAGGTAGTCAGCAACGAATAGCCTGTCGGCTCGTACTTTGGATGATCGCGTAGCGGTAACGGCTTAAAATGCGCGAGGGGATTAAATAGATGATCCGAAGCAGAAGGGATAAGGATCCGCTTCCAAAAACCGTTCTTGCGGCCATCGCTGCCACCATTGCGCTCGCCAGCGCGAACGCCATCGTCGGCTGGGGAGTCTCGGGAGTCATCGAAGGCAGCTACGAGGCGTTCGACGGCCAATCGTCATTGCTCTTAATCCTTGCGATGGCAGCCATCGCGT
>DASSBY010000236.1:0-4151 GCA_035698285.1 Fimbriimonadales bacterium
GGCGTGCGCACTTCTTCCGGCAAGGTCGATGGCCCACGCCCGTGCTTCGAGGCTCCGCTGGGTGTCGCCTTGGTTTTCCATCGCGCCATACGCCTCATCGCGGCAGCGCGCCAACTCTTCCGCGAGAGCATCTGCAGCGTCGGCGATCGCGGGAATCTTCTTCTTTTCGAAGGCAGAACGAAGAATGTCGACGCCGGCCTGCGCGCACCCTAGGGCGAACGGAGCTTGCAGGGAGATGTTGATGAGATCGTTTTCCTCGATCCAATTGCCGGGCCGGATGTATAGCACGTCGGCCTCAGGAATGAAGTACTTCTCAAATTTCCCCGAAACCGTTTGAACCACCTCCATCGCCGCAAGGTGCATGGGCTGCGTTGCGGTAAACCCGCCTTCCTCTGCAAGCCGATGCCAAACGAATAGCGTCGTCCCATCTTCGCGTTTTGCCGCCGTCACGCAGTGGCCGAAAATGCCCCATCCGGTGATCCACGGAGCGTTTCCTTGCAAGACGTAGCCATCCGGAACGCGATCGGCCGTGAGCATTGGGGCGCCGTGCCGCCTCAATTGGGCGAAAGCAATCCCTGCGGTCAGCTCACCGGTTGCAAGTTTCGGAAGCGTCCGCCGCTTCAGGTCCTCGTTGTCGCTCTTGACGATGAACGATGCCGCGCTTTGGTGTTGGGTTTGCAAGAAGGCGAGTGCGCCGCTGCAGCGAGCCGCAATCTCCTGGAACCGGCGGAACGCCGGATCGGCAAAGCCTTTGCCGCCGTACTCTTGCGGAACTCGCAAACCGAGCCATTTGGCCGCTGCCAATCCTTCGAAAGCGGCGGTCAACGCGAACATGCTCTGGTCGATTTCCTGGGCTTTGGGACGGACTTCGGATTCGAAGTATCGTTCGGCCGATTCGAGGGCCTCGAGGGAGCCGGGAGCGATGTGCGGTACACTCACCCTACTATTCTACGCGGGCGGCATTCTGCTCCGACTTGTCCGGAGGTGCGAAAGGTAATAGGTCTAAGCATTCAAAAGGCCCTCGGCCTCATCATTTTAGGAAGCAGCTTGCTCTTCACCGGCGGTTGCAACAACGACGCGCCGGTCGAGCCCGGCACTCGTCGTGGCAAGATGATGCTCGGCGCGATGACGCCACGCAAAACGGACCTCATCGAAAGAGCCGCCAAAGCGCTCGAAGTCCCCGGTGTGCCCGATGCCCCTCTCAGCGCAACTTCGACGCGGGACCAGCGTGCCGCCTATCTCGTCGCGACAGAAGAGGCGTACAGCTCTTTGCTCAAGCTGAGCGACGCACCAGGTTCCCCGGGCGTTGCTGCCCCCCAGCTCGTCGGAACAATCGATACCAATAAAGTGCTGCTCGTCAGCCGAATGCTCGCGGTCAACCTAGCGGATGCGATAGATCGAAGCGATCAAGCGCGAGCGGAATTGTCGGTCAAGACGGCGATTGCGTACGCGGACACGCTTGCCGGCTCATCCATCTCCGAATGGCTGGTTTCTGGAACGGTAGCCGACAGCCTTGCGCAGGGAATCAAATCGGTCGGCGCCCAGCTCGACCAGCCAATGGCGAATAGATTGCGCGCAACCATCGACAGGCTCCAATCCGTCGGTCCCTCCGAAGAGGCCGTCATCGACGATTCCATCGACCGCTTTCACAGTTGGCAGCGGAAGCTGGCCAAATCTTTTGAGTCTGTGCCTGTGAGCCAGCTTATTCTTTGCGCCGGAGGCGACCCTACCGGGCGGGCGACACTTAGCCCCGGCTTGGAGAAGGATCTGTCGGCGGTCGCGCCGGACGGCAAAGTTCCGTACCAGGTTATGGTGTCCGAAGCAAAGCTGGTTGTGGACACCGCCGTGGGACGGCTTCGAAAGGAAGACGCGCAAGAGCCGATCGACTCGAAGCATCACCCGGTCGCGGGGCTTTATTGGAGTCTGATACGTCCGTCGATCGAGGCGGCTCCAGACCTGGCGGAGATTCGTCGAGAAAATCTTCGGATGCTATCGTTAACGCTTCGAGTTTTAGTTGCAAAAGTGCCCGACGATCTCGCGGCATTCGGCGAAGACGCGGTGAGCCCCGTTTCGGGAATGAAGTTTGTCTACAAAAAATCAAACGAAGGTTTTGAATTGGTAAGGCCGCGGCAAGCCGGAAAGCGGGCATGATCGTTCGCGTTAGCGGTGATCTTCTCGAAAAAGGGCCAACGTATGCAGTTGTAATGGCATCCGGAATCGGCTACCAATTATTTGTTTCCGAAAGAACCCTCGCCGCGTTGCCCGACGAAGGACAGCCCGTAGATTTGCATGCGCGGCAGGTCGTCCGGGAAAACGAGCTGTCACTTTACGGCTTTCAAACCGGCAGCGAGCGGAGGCTTTTCGATTTGTTAATAACGGCCAGCGGCTTGGGGCCGAAGTCGGCCATTTCTCTTTTGGGTTCGGTCGGCGAAGAGGCAATCGTCGCGGCGATACTCGCCGGCGACTCAAAAGTTTTGACGCGAGCTCCGGGAGTAGGTATGAAGCTTGCGCAAAAAGCGTGCCTCGAGCTCATCGACAAAGTCCGTGAGGAAACGCTTCTGGGCAGATTGAGCGCTTCTCCCAAGGCTGGACATGACGACGTGGTCGAAGCGCTCGTAACTTTGGGGCATAAGCGCTCCGAAGCCGAGCGCGCTGCTCACGCCGCCCGAGAAGCGATGGGCGAAGCGGGTCCGCAAGTGTTGATTCCCCTCGCGCTAAAATTGGCGGCAGGAAAGTAGATGGACGAACTTGCGGGCAGACTTGTCGATGGTAAGCCGTATTCCGAAGAAATAGAATTAGAGCCGGCAATTCGACCCAAGCGGCTAACCGAATTTATTGGCCAGGAAACGATTCGGGAAAACCTGTCGGTTTTTATCTCGGCGGCGAAGTCACGGGGCGAGACACTCGACCACGTTCTTCTTAAAGGCCCTCCTGGGCTCGGAAAAACGACGCTGGGTTATATAATCGCCAACGAACTTGAGGCGAATATCAGGATAACAAGCGGCCCCGCCATCGAGAAGCAGGGCGATCTGGCGGCTATTCTAACCAATATCGAGGAAGGCAGCGTTCTTTTTATAGACGAAATCCACAGGCTATCACGGCCGGTCGAAGAAATTCTTTATCCGGCGATGGAGGATTTCCAGTTGGATATCGTTATCGGCAAAGGCCCCGGAGCGCACAGCATCCGCCTCTCGCTGCCAAAGTTCACGATTGTCGGCGCGACCACGCGAGCAGGACTTTTAACCGGGCCTCTTCGCGACCGCTTCGGCATCGTTCACAACTTCGAATATTATTCTCCAGCTTCGCTGGAGCAGATCGTTTCACGCTCGGCTAAGATTTTTGGTTACGAAATAACTCCCGAAGCAGCCCACGAATTGGCGAAGCGAAGCAGAGGAACGCCGCGAGTAGCCAACAGGATGCTAAGACGAACGCGCGACTTCGCGCAGCATTTAGGAAACGAGATAATCGACATAGATGTGGTGCGATTCGCTTTGGAGCGGCTGGAAGTGGACGACCTCGGCCTCGATCGAGTCGACCGCGCAATTCTATCTGCGATCGTCGATAAATTCGGAGGGGGACCCGTCGGAGTCGACACTTTATCCGCCGCAATTTCAGAAGACGCCGGGACCATCGAAGAAGTTTACGAACCGTTTTTAATTCAGCAAGGATTGCTTCAGCGAACACCTCGCGGACGGACGGCAACTGAAGCCGCTTACAAACTTATGGGGAAGCCAGGGCCGCAGGGCGGGCTGTTCTAGCGGGACGTCCGGATATTCACGATATCCCCGTCCTGGATGACGTAATCTTTGCCCTCGAGCCGCATGTGCGCAGCTGCCGCCTTCATATCGCCGGCCCGCTCGAACTCACTGTAGTGAATAATTTCAGCCCGGATAAATCCTTTGGCTATATCGGAATGAATCGTGTCGGCTGCTTTTAGGGCGGTCGATCCTTCGCGCAATGGCCAAGCCTGCGTAATATTTTCGCCAGCCGTGAAGAACGAAATAAGGCCAAGAGCGTCATAGACGGCGCGAACGAGGCTTTCAGACGCGGGCCTGGAAATTCCCAATTCATCCAGAAAATCTTTTCGCTCGGAAGGTGCGAGCTCCGCTATTTCTTTTTCTATTTCCGCGCAAATCCTAAAAATCGGATCT
>DASSBY010000237.1:0-4178 GCA_035698285.1 Fimbriimonadales bacterium
CTCTTCGTCCAAAAGGAAGTTGGCGGAAGGCTGCAGCCATGCAAGATGGCGAAGTACGTTCGCGTCGTGTCGGCCGGGTTCTAATTTCCGTTCGAATATGGCCGGCTATATCCCGCCGGCCATGACAAACAGGGCGCCCCGCACTGCAAGCGGGCGGGCCGGGAATCCAAAAAACGGAGTAATCTCTCCAGCGGTGCGCGACCTTAGAACCTCCGAAATCGTGCGGTTCTACTATCCGCTCGCGCTGTCTTGGCTCTTCATGGGCCTCGAATCGCCAATTTCCATCGCCGTCCTTTCACGGCTGCCCGGCGCGGAGGTCAACACAGCCGGCTATTTCATCATGATGGGCCTCGCGCTTTGGATCGAGAGCCCGGTCATCGACCTCCTTTCGACATCCACCACGCTCTCGCGAAGCCACGCCGATTTCATCGTCTTGCGCAGGTTCGCCCTAGGCGTGATGGCGTTCGTCACTGTCGTCCACGTACTGGTCGCCTTCACGCCGCTTTACGGTTTCGTGACCGAGTCGCTCATGCGCCTTCCCCACGGAGTTTCTGCCTCTGCGAGAGACGGCTTTCGAATCATGTTCCTTTGGAGCGCGTTCATTGGCTGGCGAAGATTTCTCCAAGGCGTCATGATTCGCCAAGGGCTTACGAAGCGCGTGGGATTCGGCACGCTCGTTCGCCTCAGCGCGATGAGCACATCCGCACTCTCGCTATATCTCCTAACGAAACTGCCCGGCATCTCCATCGCTGCCATCGCGCTCATGTGCGCAGTGCTCGCCGAAGCGGTCTACGTTCACATTGCGAGCCGCCCGGCAGTTCGTTTGCTCGAGCTGGAGGAGACTGGCCAAAGTCCGCCTCTAACGCTGCGCAAGTTGATGGCGTTCCACTTGCCGCTCACCGCGACCACCGCGGTCATGATGCTCGGTTCCCCCATCGTCGGCGCGGCGCTTGCCCGTGCGCCGCAATCGATCCTGTCTCTTGCCGCCTGGCAGGTAGCCCAAAGCCTGCTATGGCTGCACCGCACGGTCGTCTTCGCTCTCCCGGAGGTCGTCATCACCTTGTATCGGGATGCGTCTTCGGCGCTGATGCTAAGGCGATTCTCCCTAAGCGTCGGCCTCGTTTCGAGCGTCCTCGTGGGTGTGGTCACCTTGCTCGGTCTCGACACATGGTTCTTCACCGTCGTCCTGCAAGAAAGCCCGAAAGTCGCGGCCGCAGCCCGGATCGCTTACCTCGCAGGCGCTCTCTTGCCGTTTGTTGGAGCCATGCAATCGTACGTCCGCGGAATGCTTACGGCGCACCATCTCACGCTCGCGAGATTCGGTGCTGTTCTCGTATCGTTGGGATGCGCGGCGTTCTTCTTGTGGCTGACCGTCGTGGTCGGCATCGCCGGAGTCGTCTCTGCGGCGATCGCGTTGACGATTTCGCTCATCGCCGAGCTCGCCTTCCTCATCTACGCTTGGCGTCGAGGACGGTCCACGACGGCAGCGCCCTATCCGATTGGATAGCCGGAGGCTTCGAGCACCGCGCCGCTAACAGCGGCAGCGCAGTCGAAATCTTGAGGAGGCAGCGTGAGTTCGCGCTTGATTCCACAGCGGGCAAACACCTCTGCCGCCCTGCCGATTGCGAACGATTCGGAAAGATTGCGGTATTCAACGGCCGCAGCCTTCGCAAATGCCGAACCCGCCTGTGCCGCGCGCAGGTCCGCCGACTGTTGCGTGTAATGGGCGATCACGAGGTCCGAAAGCGCGCCCACGATTTGCTGCTCGCGATCGAGTCCTTCGCCATACGTTTCGATCGCAGCCTTGGCGGCGTCGACCAGCAGGCGATGCGTAAAACCGGCGGGCTTGGAATGCAGCAGGCATTCCGCAAAGCCCTTCTTCATGATTCGGCCCCAGATGAACAGGCGGTTGACCTCGTTTGTGCCTTCGTAGATTCGCGTTACCCGCGCGTCCCGCCAGATTCGCGCGACTGGAAACTCCTCCGTAAAGCCATAGCCGCCATGAATCTGGATCGCCTCATCGGCGCAAACTGCGAGAACCTCCGTGGAGAAAACTTTGCAAATCGAGCACTCGATGGCGTACTTTTCGGCGGCCAGGCGGTTATCGTCGGGAGATTCGGAATCGACGGAACCGAAAGCGTCGTCGAGCAGCGCGCACGTCCGGTACAAGGCGCTCTCCGCAGCGTAAAAAAGCGCCGCCATGCGTGCGAACTTATCGGCGATGAGGCCAAACTCCGCGATGCTCTGCCCGAACTGTTTGCGCTCTTTCGCATACCGAGCGGCAAAATGCAGCGCCGACCGAGCGGGGCCAAGCGACATCGCGCCGAGCTTCAGCCGTCCCAAATTGAGCGCATTGAGCGCAACCCGATGCCCCTCGCCGACACGGTACAACACATTCGCCACGGGTACCCGCGCATCATCCAAAACCAGTCGCGCAGTCGAACTGCCTTTCAAGCCGGTCTTGTGCTCCTCCGCGCCGATAGAGACGCCAGGGAAGTCTCGTTCGACGATGAAGGCGGTTATCGAGCCGTCATCCATTTTCGCGAACACGATGAAAACCTGCGCCCATTTGGCGTTTGAGATCCACATCTTCGTGCCAGTAAGCACGTAATCGTCGCCGTCGAGAACTGCCTTTGTGGACATAGCGAGAGCATCGGAGCCCGAGTTGGGTTCGCTAAGCGCGTAGGCTCCCATCCATTCCCCCGAGGCGAGTTTGGGAAGGTACTTTGCCTTCTGTTCGGGGGTCCCCCAAAGATGAATTGGCGCCTGGCCGATTCCCACGTGAACGGCGGCGGTCGTGCTGAAGCTGCCGTTGAGGCTCAGCATCTCCAAAATCCGTGTCCCGAGCGCTTTGGATAATCCCAAGCCGCCGTACTTCTCCGGAGTCTCGATGCCGGCGAGGCCCAGCGCGCCCATGTCGGCGAAAAGCTTCTCCATGAGGCCCGGCTCCTGCAGGTCCAGGCGGTAGAGCATCGGCTGAACTTCGCGCCGCGCGAACTGCTTGGCGGTTTCGATCATGAGAAGCGAATCGGCGTCGAAATCTTCCGGCGTGAAGATATGGGTCGGCTTTTCGTAAAGAAACGCGCCCCCGTCCGGCGCCGCAGCGATTTTGCTCGGCATAGGTTCGGATTATGGCATCCGGTCTAATGCCTGGTCCCCACCGCTCCGACAAAGGGAGAAAACCGAAGAAGACTGGAACTGCGATTCGTCGTGTTTCCGTAAACGAGCACTAAGAGGCTGCTGCCCGATGAACGTGGCGCTTGATCTGGAATAGTCACTTCGAATCGCGTCGTCGATCCGGCCGTAGTTACTTTGAGCTCCGAACCCGGCACGTCGAACGTGGAGGCCAATGGCCCGCTTTGCATGGTCGGGAAATCAAATTGGCGTCCGGCTTGGCGAAATCCCGACTTGGGCGCCAGTATGAGTTCGGGCCGCCAACCATAAGTTCAGCGGCCCGATACAACTCAGGATTTCCGGGTTTAGCGTCGCCGCTTGCGAAGGAAGAAGCCGGCGGCAAGGCCACCAAGGGCCAGGAAGGAGGCAGGCTCAGGAACCGCGCCTTCCATGTGGGCGTGGCTGCCAGAGATGATCACGTCGCCGCTCACGAGGCCGAGCTGCGAGCTAACTTCCGTCAGCGTGATGTGAATCGCGTTCGTCGTTTGGTCCGCGACGGTGTCGGTGTCGGTCGTGGTCTGCTCGTTGAGAACGATTTTGACGCCGGCCGCGTCGATGAGAACCGTATTCGGAGCGGGATTCGGGTCGATGGTAAGGCCAATGCCGGCAACCGAGATCGCCAGGTTCTCCAAGATCATCGATCCGGACGGATCCATGGATTGATAGTCGCCGACGACGTTCGAGGTGGCACCGATTGTGTCAGCCGAAACCTGCACGACCGGCGGGCCGATCAAGGCCGGAAGCAGCGTCAAATCGAGATCATTTACGAGGGCCGTGCCCATGGTTGTGCGAGAACCGACCCCGTTGTCCACGTCGCTCGATGCCTCGCTATTCAAAACACCGGTCGAGAGGCTCGCAAGCAGCGGCACGCCGGCAGAAAGAGACAGGACATTGTCGACGTCGTCGTAGGCCGGTGCAGCCGATCCGTGCGAATACGGCGTACGAGGCACAGTGAGGATCGGAATGCTCAGGATCGACAAGTCCACGGAAACGCCGAAGCCGTA
>DASSBY010000238.1:0-7401 GCA_035698285.1 Fimbriimonadales bacterium
AGCGCTCCTTGAGAGTACTGCTTCGCGGCGTGGTGGAGTTCTACGTGGGCTATCTCGTGAGCCATAACGCAGGCGAGCTCGTCCTGGTTCCCGGCCGTCGCGTCGATCAGGCCGCGAAAGACGTACACCGGGCCGCCGGGCAGGGAAACCGCGTTGAGCGAGCGGTCGTTCAAAACCTTGAAGGTGAATGGCCAGTTGGTAAGGTGGTTTGCGGCTACGAGCTTTTGGCCGATGCGTTGAACGAGGGCGTTGTCGGAAGGGTTGTTGCTGACGCCGTATTGCTGCTCGAGTCCGGTCGCGCCTTGCCTACCGAGACGGATCTCGTCGTCGCGGCTAAGGATATTGGTCCCGCATCCGGCGCAAAGGAGCGCACAGGCCGCTGCGCCCGCCATGAGAGAAGTTCCTGGGTTCGAATCCATCGTGTGATCCTCCTTGTCTATCCTTAATCTATACGTACCCGAGAGTGTCCGCGTGGTTTCGCCGTCCCGGCGAAGAACCTCCGGAAAATCTTCGCCCGTCGGCGAAACCTCGTCTAGTCGGCGAACTGAGCCAGGACGGTGTTGGGGCCACACACCGCCTGGCCGACCTCAGTGGCGATGGCCAGGTTCGGCTGGCTGCAGACCACGACATCCACTTGGCTGCCCCTGCCGATGAAGCTGATCTTTTCGCCCGCCTTCACGGCGCTGCCTTCCTTCGCGAAAGTGGTGATCTTCGACACGAACTTGTCCGCGATAAGCACGAGCGCAACCCTGGCGCGCGGGCTTTCGATCCACATCGTCTGGCGCTCGTTCTCGAACACATACTTCTTGGCGAAGAGCTGGACGCCGCGTCTAAGCCAAGTTATTTTGACGTACTCCCAAAGGTCGAACATCGGAAGGTTGCGGCCATGCGAGAAATGGCGTATGGACTGCACCGTGCCGGCGATCGGGGCGTATTGGTAGTGAACATCTAACGCCGTCATTGCGATGCCAAACAGCCAACCGTCTCCCGCAGCGTCGGGCCAATCCTCCTTCGTTATATCGGAAATGAGGATGCGCTCGCCCTTCTTTTCACTTTCGACGACGCCTCCGGTTATGCGCCGAATGTAAGCGATCCTGCCGTAGACGGGGCTGCGCAGGACCGTCTCCCGCTGCTCCGTCGACATGTGGTCCGGGTCTCGAAAGAACCAAATCCTGCGCGTGTACCAAACGAACCCCAGAGCGCAAAGGGTGACGAAGGCTAGGGCGATCAGGTAGGGCACAGCTTGCGAAGTTATAACACATTGACTGGGGCATCCACCCAACTCCAAGCTTCGGAAGGAACGTGCCATAATTAACGTTCGCCGGGCTCAGCCGCCGGCGAGAGGTTTTTCAAAACTTGGCCAAGACCACCCAAATCAAACCTGTTGTCGATGTCGCGCGCGCGTATGCCGACCGTGTCGTCCTGCAAGGCATCGCCTCCGTGGAATCCACTCTGCGGCTCGGCGATCTTGCTGCTCAGCTTGCGCCCGCGGGCATCAACCTGGCCGGACTGCGCAACTTGCTGGCAACGAGTCCCGAAAAGTTCGCCTATAGCGATCGGCGATGGATTCCGATGTCGCGGACTGCGCTCGGCGGACCGCTTGCGGAGCAAATCCGACTGAGCCTTGCGGGATTCGGCGGGCCGGTTTCGGTTCCGGTCCTTGCCGCCGAGCTTTCGCGAAGCCGCAAAGTTTCACAAGAGCAGTTCGAAGAAATCCTCCCAGCGATGCTCAACGCCGATTCGAACACCTTTTGCTCACCGGCCGGCTGGGCCGGTTTGCGCAGTTGGCTCTTCGAAGCCGTCTCCGAGAAGCCGGCGGATGCCATCTATCTTAATGGGCTGGACGACCACGACATCTCCGCCGCGGAGAAGACCCTTGCGACGCTCGACTTTGCTCATCCTGCCAAGGCTGCCAAGAAGGCTCTCGAACATGCTCCCGTTTCGTTGAAGCTGGTTGGCTATTTCGCCTGGCGCAACCTGAACCCGGAAGGCGACTACGCTCCCGCTCGCTATGATTCGCTGGCCCTGCTCGACGCGTTGATGTCAGTGCCCGGCTATCTCTACGGGGCGGACGGGAAGTTCCATCCCGACTCCGAAGCGCCGAAGTGGCTTAAGGCGGCGCTCAAAGAAGCGGAGAAGGCCAAGCCGGCAATCGAAGACGACGAAATGGCTCCGCTGCTGTTCGGCCCGGCCGAGGTCGAGGAGATGGCGAACATGGTTCTCGCGTCTCCGATTTCGGTGAGCGTTGGCAAGTACCTGGAAGACAAGTACGAGCTGACGCCGGCAAACCGGACCTACCCCGAGGACCTGGCCAACGCCATCGCCGCGCTCGAAGCAAGCGACAAGGTATGGTTCGTCGGAGGCGACAGATTCCGCAGGCCGGATTCGGAGCCCGATTTCATCCACAACATCCCCGAATTCTTCAACTACGTGGACTACGACTTTCGCGATGCCGATGGCGAGCCCATCGACCTGGAGCTTTCTGACGATGGCTTCAATAGTGCGCTGCGCAAGGAAATGATGAACGTGCTCGCGCAGGACGTGGGCGACGAGGAGCCGCAAGTCAAACCGAAGAAGATGCCGGAGCAGCTGCATCTCGTCTTAAAGTCGCTCCACCGGGAGATCGGGACGTTCCCGCTTTGCCAAATTCCGGCAGGCTGGCTCGACGAGTCCCCTCCGATTCAAGAGTTGATCTTCCGCGATCCCAAGGGCAAGGGGCTCAACGTCTGGCTGGACCATAAGACGCGGCTGATGTACAACCTCGTGGACTGGTGGTTCGAACAGACGACCGAAAGCGGCGCGGTCTTTACGCTTTCGCGAACTTCCGAACCCAACGTATTCGATTTCGAATGGCAGGAGGAGCCCGATCCTCTGCTCTACATCGATTCCGAGCGCATGGAACAGCTTCGCCAGATGGCCGCGGTATCCGGCGAGTTGTCGACCTATGAAATCGTGAGCGAAGTGCTTAGCCACTATTCTAAGGGCGCGGACTACCTCACCATCCTTGCGGAAGCGAACGTTGTTCGAAGGGCCTCGAGGCGGCTCATCGCGTCGATCCTCACCGGCTACCACGCGTTCCACCAGCGAGCGGGCTCTCCGCTTTGGCATTTCGACCCGAAGAAGGTTGACCAAGGATTCGACAAGACGAAGCGGAAGTTCATCCGCAAATAGCCCTCGGGTAAATTTTAAGGCGAAACACACAGCATGGCAAACATCAAATCTATGAAGAAGGACTTGAAGCGGAACGAAAAGCGCCGCGTCAAGAACCAGGCTACGCAATCTGCGCTCAAGACTTTCGTTAAGAAGGCGCGGACCGCGGCCGACGATTCTGCGCCGGCGGCTTTAGCGGAGGCCTGCAAGCACCTCGACAAGGCTGCCCAGCGCGGGATTATCCACAAGAACCAGGCCGCGCGGCGCAAGTCGCGGCTCATGTCGGCTGCCGCTAAGTCCGCATAAAGTGGTTTCGGCGTCTCGCCGAATCTGAATTCTCGTGTTTGGTTCGCCGGGGCTGCGAAACTACGGGAGGCGGCTTGATAAACGCGGCGGGGCGAGTCACATTTGGAGGACTATGGGTTCGATAGGGGGATTCAGTCAAGAAAACCTGTTTTCGGGTTCTAGATGTCACAAAACCCGTTCATCGGCAAATAGATATGTAGCGGCAGCTTGCCGAAATTCTAATTTCTGATCCGGGGGGAACATGGAAACTGGCGGAAACATGAAGCGTGCGTTCACGCTTATCGAACTCTTATGCGTGATTGCCATTATCGGCATTCTGGCGGCGATCCTCTTTCCGATTCTAACTCGAGCGCGTGAAACGGCAAAGCGAACCACCTGCACGTCTAATTTGCGCACCATCGGCCAGGCCATTTCGCTTTATGCTTCGGATTTCGATGACTACTATCCCCGCGCCGACGATTGCGTGAAGGGAGTTTCGCTGAACCCGAAGCTTAACGACCCGCGCAACGTTCAGGGAGACGGGTGCAGCAATTATCCTTACGCGTGGCGGCACAACCATTTCAAGTGGCCGATATGGATCATCCAGTATGCGGGAATGAGTCTGCAAGTCTTCCAGTGTCCATCCCGCGAAATCGATCCGCTCAACTGGAACCGCGACGGCGAAATGATGAACGCCTACGCTCTCAACTTGGCATTCACAGGGGCTCTCGATACGTGGAATAACCCTGGCCGTCTCGGAGCGTATCGAAATAGTTTTACCGGCGGAACGCAGGGCGGCATCCCCGACCTTGCCACCGCGATGCTGCTCATGGAGCTTTCGAGCTCGTCGATCAGTTTTATGCCGGTGTTCGCGACGCCTAGCGCGAACGTCCAAACCGCGTATCCGGCAGCGCTGCGCGAACTTTGGGCACCCTATATCATGAAGTGGACCAGCCGATTCAATTGCGCGCCAACCAATGTAGTCGACGGTAAGCTTATTCCACACAACGAAGGGTTCGTAATCGGCCGGGCTGACGGCGGGGCGAAATTCCTGTCCGCTCGGGCATTTCTCGCACAGTGTCCGACGCGCGCCGATTATGTTGTGACGCGCTATGGGTCTGGTTGGCAATGCGGTCCAACCGATGGATCGCGCACAGTTTCGGTCGCTCCGACCTGGACGTCATCGTGGCCGCTTTGGGGACTCGAATGAAGAAACGCGCTTGCGCAGCACTGTCGCTTTGCCTGCTTGCCATTTTGGCCGGGTGCGGTAAGACGGTTACGGCTCAAGAAGTACGCGACCGGGACGGCTGGCGGCGCGAAGTTTCCAAGCATATGCCGGGCAACGACGTCCCAATCGACCCGGCGGACGTTCGCTAGGCGGTACTTTCGGTTCGCCTCTCGTCGTAGAAGGGACGAGAGGTGAACGAATGGTAAACCAATGCAGATCGTGGGCACCGATGCCCCTTCGCCTGATGCTGGGGATCGCGTTCATGATCCACGGCTATCCCAAAGTGTTCGACGCGGGATTCCACGCCGGCTTTGTAAAACAGCTCGCGAGCATGAACGTTCCGGCCCCGGAGGCCATGGCCTGGGCCGCGGGAATCGCCGAGTTCTTCGGCGGCATCCTGCTCATCGTCGGCGCGCTGACCTGGCTCGTCTCCCTAATCCTCATCGTGGACATGCTGGTCGCGATGTTTAAGGTGCACTGGCCGAGCGGATTTATGTTCGTGAACATCACGGGCCAGGGCGAAAACGGCCCTATTTTCGGCCTTCCGGGCTACGAAGTGAATCTACTGTTCATGGCGGTGCTGCTGTCGCTGGTCATTTCGGGAGCCGGCGCGGCGTCGATCGATTGCGCTCTCTTTAGCCGTCGCCGAGTCGTGGAGGTAGAAACGCTGCCATAATTTTTGCAACCCTGGCCTGCCCGATCGGGTAGACTAATTGAAGCATCAAGAGCGGCCGAAAGGCCCGGCAACCGAGCGAGAAGAACGCCACGGTGCCAGGAGCGACTAAAGCTCGATGCGCAGGACTGACCTGAAAATGGAAATTCTTCGCGCGCAAGTCTTAACGCCGTCGATGATTTTTTCGTCGACGGCGTTATTATTTCGATTGGCCGCTCGGTGCAGAAAAACAAATGTCACCAGGAGGCAAACAATTGACATCTAAACTTACGGACAAGCCGCGTAAGCGAGCTCCTCGATCGCGCTCAAGCTCTTTTCTCTCGGCTCTCGGAATTTTCGGATTCGGTGCGATCGAGCCGGCGATATTGGCGGCGTTGGTAAGCGAGGAGCCTCTCCTACTGATCGGAAATTGCGGAACAGGGAAGACCATGCTTCTGAATTCCATCGCGGAGGCCCTGGGCTTGGAGCATCGCCACTATAACGCATCGCTTGTGAGCTTTGACGATCTCATCGGCTTTCCCTATCCGGATGATGAGAAAACTTCGGTAAGGTTTCTGGAAACGCCGGCGACGATTTGGGGAGCGCAGAGCGTGCTTATCGACGAGATATCTCGCTGCAAGCCAGAGCATCAAAATAGGCTCTTTAGCCTGATCCAAGAAAGGCGCGCACAAGGTATAGCTTTGGAAAACCTGAGGTTCCGCTGGGCCGCCATGAATCCGTGCGCGATCGATTCCGCGGGCGAGTACATGGGATCGGATCCGCTGGACCGGGCCCTGGCCGACCGATTCGCGCTCATTGTCAGGGTTCCGGATTGGCGCGAGCTTTCCCCGGCGAACAAGAGGAAGGTGGCCAACCCATCCATTGGCCGCTCGACCACAGGCGATGGCAAGAGGCTGGCGGGCTCACTCGATCGTTGGCGGTGCAAGTTCCTTGAAATGCTGCGCCGATGTCCCAAGCCAATAGTGGACTATTCCTGTGCAGCTGCCGCGTCTCTGGGAACCGCAAACGTCCGATTATCACCGCGAAGGGTCAAGATGCTCAGTAGGTCTCTTCTCGCCGCGATGGTTGTATCAGGCGGAAAGTTGGATTCCAGTTTGTTTCGGCTAATTCTGGAGTGTTCGATCCCAAATGTTGCTTCCGGCGATGAATTGGCGAAGAGCACCATTGCTGCTGCGCATACCGTGGCGTGGGACATGATATCGGCTTCCAAGGATCGCAAATGGATTCATGAATTTCTAATCGAGCCGAAACTCTCAAAGAAAGCGGGAATGCTTTTAAAGTGCCCGAATGCTGACATCGGCTCTGTGGCCGTTGCGCAATTGCTGGAAAGCGACAGCCCCGAGCGGACAGCTGTTTTCTCAATGGCTCTGTATCCTGCCGCCGCAGCCGGATATTTCCCGGCCGTTAAAGCAGAGGCAGTCGTGGATTTGGGCAAGATGGCTCACAAGGTCCTGAGCGTAGATTCCTCGACAAATTGGTCCGATCCGTACAGCGAGGATACGCATCCTCAAATGGCCCGGAGCCTGGAAATTATGAAGACCGTAAGCGGATCTCGCGCGGAACGGGCATCGCAATTATTGGCGCATTTGATGACTACTTCGTCCGAACCTGCCGGCTACGCTTCCGCCGAAGAGGAACTCGACGAATGCGTGCGAAGCGTCGCAGAGCAAATACCGGAAGTAAATCCCAAGCGAACGCCACCGCCGCGACCGCAAAATGCCCCCTATTGGGACAGGCATGCTCGTCGCAAACATTGGATTCATCATTATAGCCAGCGCATTGCGTCGACTCTCCTCGGAGACGGAAATGGCTCCATACGCTGCCCGCGCATCCGCACGCTTGGGTTGGATTTCGGTCCCGAATACGTTCACAGACCAAACGGGCTCTATTATCGTGATGCTGTTGAAATAGTTTACGCGGCGCTCGAAAGATGTGGTTATTCGTCCGTCGAGGAGCTTCGGTCTGACTACGACTTGCCCCTTGGGCCGAAAATGGCGGTGGCGAGCACGCGTTATGCCAAGACAAACATCGAATCTCTTAGCGATAGCGAGCTTCTTGAGGAAGC
>DASSBY010000239.1:0-2660 GCA_035698285.1 Fimbriimonadales bacterium
CCGACCCTTCCCCGTAGTTGGTGCAATTGAGCCAAACCGAAACGGTTTGCGTCTTCGATAACCATAATCGAAGCATTCGGAACGTCCACGCCAACCTCGATAACGGTCGTGCTCACCAATATATCGAGATCCCGCCTCCGAAAAGAATCCATGGCATCCTCCTTTTCTTTAGTCTTCAGCTGCCCGTGCAATATTCCCACACGCAATTCCGGGAAGATCATTTGCGACATTCGCAAATACAATTCATTCGCTGCCTGCGCTAACATTTTTTCGCTTTCGGAAACCAAAGGGCAAACGATATACGCCTGCGCTCCATCCTGAATTAGCTTCCGGACCGTCTCGTAAACCGCCGCCCTGTCCGACGGCAATTTCCAATGCGTCCGGATTGGCTTTCTTCCGGGAGGCATTTGGTCTATAACGCTGAGGTCCAGCTCCCCATACGCGGTCAGCGTCAAAGTGCGCGGTATAGGCGTTGCCGTCATGACCAGCACGTCCGGATTGCCGTGACCCTTTTGACGGAGCGCGCCGCGCTGCATCACCCCGAATCGATGCTGCTCGTCGATAACGACCAATCCCAATTTGGCGAACTCCACACCTTCTTGAATCAAAGCATGCGTGCCGACGGCGATCTGAGCGTGCCCGGTTTGCGCCTTCTCCAAGGCGTCGCGCTTCTGCTTCGCAGTTTGTTTGCCCACAAGCAGCGCCACGAAAACGCCCATGGATTCGAACAACCGGTGCAAATTCACATAGTGCTGTTCGGCGAGAATTTCCGTCGGCGCCATGAGCGCCGCCTGATATCCGGATCGCACCGCCGCAAGCATCGCCGCCGCCGCCACCGCCGTCTTTCCACTTCCCACGTCGCCTTGCAGAAGGCGGTTCATCGGATGCGGCCGCCGCATATCGGCAAATATCTCCCCAATTACTCTTTTTTGGGCATCCGTAAAATCAAAATTCAGCGCCGAATGGATTTCTTCCTCCACTTCCCTTCCCGCCAAAAATGTAATCCCTGGCTCAGCACCTGTTTTCGCGCGGCGAACGGCCAGTGCAAGCTGCATATAGAAAAATTCTTCAAAGACGAGCCTTCGACGGGCGGCAACGCGGGCTTCCTCGGAATCCGGAAAGTGCGCCTGCCGCATCGCCCACACCAAGGGTTTTAGCCGATATTTCCTCGCGATGTCCGGAGGCATGACGTCGGGATACATCCCATCGTCGATGCCGGTTAGCGCCGCGCGGACCGCCTTGCGCAGCAATTTTTGGTAAACCCCCTCGGTCAGGCGATAAATCGGCGTTATTCGAGCGAAGTCCGAAGGTTCGTCCGTCTTTTCGATTGGCTCCCACTCCGGGCTTGCCATTTCATTTCCGTAATTCCCTTCCTTCACTTGGCCGTAAACGATGATTTCGCCGGCATGCTTGTCGAGGGCGGTCTTTATCCAACGCTGGTTGAACCATATCAGCCCAATCGACCCGGAAGCGTCACCGATGGCCGCGCGGACGATGGTGAACCTACCCTGACGATTTCGGCTGTCCACGCTCAGTATTCGCCCCTTCAACGTGACGAATTCGCCGGGCCGCACGCTGGCTATCTGCCTGAAGTTGCTCCTGTCTTCGTATCGATACGGCAGGTAATGCAGAAGGTCGTCGACCGTCTCGATGCCTAGCTTGGCGAGACCCCTGGCCGCAGACGGCCCGATGCCCTTGAGAAACTGCACGTTCATACTTTCTCGCCGGTCCGCCATACTTAAAGTGAGACGGGCGGAAATGCGATTCGACGCCAAAACTTAGGTAGACTTATGTCGATGCACATCCGCGACTGGCTGCGCTCCCTCCCACCCTTCGAACTTCCTTCTGGAAAAACTAATTACGAATCCGTTTGCCAGGAAGCCCAGCCAGCTGTCGTTGCGCGCGCCTTTTTCACCTCAAAGAACCGCAGATTTCTCGTGCTCGCGCCGACGTATGAGCGCGCCTTGGCTTGGGAAGCCAAGCTGTCGCTCTTCGGGGTACCGGAAGGAGCGATCCTTCATTTGCCAACCGGCCTTGGCACGCTCTTCGACGACGCGCCGCCCGAGCTCCGCTCCCTTTCCGACCGAGCGAGGGCGCTAGGCGGGCTGCTGTCAGGAGACCGCATCGTTATCGCCTCACCAAATGCCGCGCTCGAGCGAACGATGGCCCCCGACGAATTCTCGAGGGCCTCGACGAGAGTGAAGATCGAGGATGAAATCGAAGTCGATGCCCTCTTGCGAGGGCTCGTAAATCTTGGATACGAAAACGAGGAGCCCGTTCGAAGGCCCGGAACTTTTAGCCGCCGAGGCGGCATTGTGGACATTTTCCCAGCAGGTGCCGTTTTCCCTTATAGAATCGAGTTTTTCGGCGATTTCGTAGAAAGCCTCCGCACATTTGATCCTGAGAGCCAGCGCAGCGTCGTCAAAGCAAAAGAACTGGCCCTGAATCCGGTCCGGGCGGTGGTACCGAGAGCCGACAAGGCGCTCGCGGAAAAACTGATTTCTGCCGCAAACGGCCAAAGCCTCAAACTCGGGCCGGAAGCGGGCGAAATGCTGAGGGATTCGGTTGCCGGCGATGCCGATGCCATCGCATCCGGCCATTATTTCGACCGCCTTGAAATTTACATACCGCAGCTAATACATGGAAGAAGCTGCGCCCTG
>DASSBY010000240.1:0-2487 GCA_035698285.1 Fimbriimonadales bacterium
CCCCCCAACTTTCACGTAAAAGCGTTTCTGCAGGGCGACGAAATGGCCGACGCTTACTTAAGAGCAGATCTCGCGATTGCTCGCGCTGGCTGTGGCGCCATATCGGAACTGGCTCTTTTCGGCATTCCCGCGGTTTTCATACCTTATCCTTTCGCGCAGGCAAACCACCAGTTTCATAATGCAAAGGCAATCGAGCGCATCGGCGGCGCATCGGTTCTCGATCAGCGAGACCTGACTCCCGAGGCGCTGGTCGAGCACTGGAAGGCTTGGCGTTCTGATTCCGAACGCAGGTCGAAGGCGAAGGAAGCGCTAGCGAAATGGTCCAAGCCGGACGCCACCGAAAGGGTGCTATCCGTGGTAAAAGAGGCAGCCAATGCGAGTTGATGCCGAAGTAAGGGAGTGGTTTGGAAATGCGCCCCGCCTGCCCGACGTGGGAACTGTGCATTTTATCGGCATCGGCGGCGCGGGAATGAGCGCTCTGGCGAGGATCTTGCTGGCTCGCGGACGCGACGTAAGCGGCTCGGATATCGCTGCGTCCCAAACGATCGACGAACTTCGCGAATTGGGAGCGCGGGTCACGATCGGACACTTCGCGGAAAACATAGAAAATGCGTCGGCGGTAATCGTTACGGACGCCATAGATCTCGACGAAAATCCCGAATTTATTGCGGCGACGAAAAAGGACATCGCACTAATTCGCCGTTCGCAGCTTCTCGGCCAGCTTTTGCAGGGGCACCGCGTTTTGGCGATTAGCGGAACTCATGGCAAGAGCACGACCACGGCGATTTTGGGCCAAATTTTGGAGCGCGCCGGCTTTGATCCGCTGGTTGTAATCGGCGCCGATATGCCGGGATACCATGGAAGCGTGCGCTTGGGCGAAGGCGAGTTTGCGGTGGTTGAAGCCTGCGAAGCCTATAATAGCTTCTTCGATATCGCACCCGAAATTGTCGTCCTCACAAACGTCGAGCCCGATCACATGGATTTTCATGGATCGATCGACAATCTTTTCGCAAGCATAGAAAAATTCGCGCAGAGCGCAAGCGGCTCGCCCAAACTGATTTACTGCAAGAACGATCCTGGCGCTTGCCAAGTGGCGCGGTCGGTTGCCGACAGCATCGCTTACGAAATGGACGACGCTTTGGCTTCCTCGATGTCATTGCCAGGGGTGCATAACGCTATGAACGCTTCAGGCGCCGTGGCCGCAGCCGTGGCTGTCTGTGTGGATCCATCCGTAGCCGTCGAGGCTGCAAGATTTGCAAGAGCGCCGTTGCGCCGCCTTACACACATGGGCGAGATTGGCGGCGTCGACGTTTTGGATGATTACGCTCACCACCCAACGGAAATAAAAGCTTCGATCGACGCGTTGCGGCGACAATTTTCGAACCGGCGGCTCATAGTCGTTTTTCAACCGCACCTCTATTCGCGAACCCAGGAATTTATGAAGGAGTTCGCGGAAGCTCTGTCGGACGCTGATATTGCAGTGCTGACCGACATCTATCCTGCCCGCGAAAATCCGATCCCGGGGGTTTCTTCCGCGGTTATCGTCGAACGGCTTGAAAACCTAAGTTCCACCTGCGTATACGTTCCGTCGCGGCGGCTGCTTCCCAGGGAAGTGGCCAAGATTGCCGAGAAGGGAGACGTAATTGTGGGCATGGGTGCAGGCAGCATTGCAGATTTTGCCCCGTCGCTCCTCGACGAGCTCGAAAGAAGAAGCCGGCCGTTGCGCATGGAAGTTTGGTCCGGAGGCGATTCCGCGGAAAGGGAAGTCTCGCTTTTGAGCGGGCGCATGGTCGCAGCCGCTCTCAAGCGCAAAGGCTATTCTGTAACGGAGGCCGACCCCGCCGAACTGTTGCTCGGAACAGCGAGCTTCGACCGATTGAAAGGCGACGGTCGGCCCGACGTTGTGTTTCTTGCCGTGCATGGAACCGGCTCGGAAGACGGCGGCGTGCAGGGCTTTCTCGAACTCTTGCATATTCCTTACACGGGCAGCGACGTGCGCGCGAGCGCGTTGACGATGGATAAGGCGGAGACAAAGCGCAGGCTCGCCGAAGTAGGTCTGCCGGTGCCGAAGGGTGCTTTGCTTAGGCCTGGCGATCCAATTCCAACCGCGCCCATTCCTTGCGTTGTGAAGCCCAATGCTCAGGGATCGACGATCGGACTAACCTTCATCGACGATGCCCGCGATATCCCTGCCGCCGTCGCGCGTGCGTTCAAGTATGATCGCGCAGTTCTGGTCGAGGAAATGGTCGATGGCACAGAAATCAGCGTGCCCGTCTTGGCAGGCGAAGCCCTTCCCGCCGTCGAAATCTGCCCTGCCTCAGGAAAATACGACTTCGAGGCAAAGTACACGATGGGCGGAACAAAGGAAATTGTCCCTGCAAGAATTTCATCGGTCGCAGAACAAAGGGCGCGAGAATATGCCCTTACGGCGCATAATGCCGTCGGAGCTTTGGACGCTAGCCGCACCGACATGATCGTTAAGGGAGA